>NZ_JBEXGU010000129.1:0-27099 GCF_040607515.1 Streptosporangium sp. NPDC005286
CGTTCCTCGCGACCCCGCTCTCCTCGGTCCAGTCGCCGGCGCGGTCTCACGGGCCATTGGCGACGCTGCGCGTCGCGCGGGTCAGTCGGTCCAGCGGTTGGCCGCGGCCTTGTAGACCTTGTAGGTGTCGCTGTTGAAGTACGGCGAGGAGATCTTGTCGTACCGGTCGTTCTTGTCGGTGTCCCAGGCGATGCTGTTGACGCCGACCAGGTAGCCGGTCCGGCTGGAGCTCTTGTACTTGTAGAGCCACGGGCCGCCGCTCGCGCCCGCGGTGAAGGCGCACTTGAAGCCGATGTGCTCCTGGACGTTGTACTTCGGCGCGGCCGGCATGGCGCCGGTCTTGCCGTAGCACCACTTCATCGTGCGGCCGGAGAAGGGCTTGTCGCCGTCGGGGTGCAGTCCGGCCGGGTAGCCGAAGGCGAAGACCGTGTTATTGATCTTCTGGTTCCAGGCGAAGCCCTGGCCGCCGACGTTGTCGCCGAGCCGCCCGACCTTCTTGATGATCGGGTGCCACTTGCCGTCCTTGTCCTTCTCCCAGTTCACCTTGAACCCGGAGTGGACGTTGACGAAGGCGTAGTCGTAGTCGTAGTCCTCCTTCACCACGAAGTCGTCGTGCGCGTTGAACCACTTGGCCGCGTAGATGCCGTAGGGGTTCTTGCCGTCCCACGCCTGGTCGCCGTCCCAGTAGGACGGGATGAAGATCCAGTTGTCGTAGAACTGGTTGGTCTTCACGTCGTAGACGCAGTGCGCGGAGGTGGCGACCACGTTGCGGTACTTGCCCTGGACGGAACTGCCGGAGCAGTACTTCCAGCTCTTCGGGTCCGCCGGGTTGGCGCCGGGCAGGGTGAAGAAGACGCGGCCGACGGTGTTGGGCAGGTTGACGTGCTTGCTCTTGGAGGACTTGGCGCCCTCCTCGCCGATCGGCGGGACCGCTCCGCCGGGGCCGTCGGGGCCCGCGGCGCCGGAGGCCTTGCCGCCCTTGATGCTCAGGTCGAGGTCGCCGGTGGCGTCCGTGGCCTTGCGCATGCGCTCGGGCGACCAGAAGGAGGTGGCCTCCGTGGCCGTCTCAGAGGCCGGGGAACTGACCACATCGTTGGGGGCTTGAGCGGCGTTGGCGCCTGTGGTGGCGCCGATCACTCCGGCGATCATGAGAACGCCGGTGAGGGGGATCGTGAGGCGCCGTGCTCGGGAATTCATGAAGCTCCTTTCGCGCTCGGCGTGGAGACGGGACCTCTCCTCGCCGGGAAAACGATCGGAACGTTACTGACTGAATCGAGCACTCGGCGAGGAATTGACGGGAAAAAGCATTGAATGGTTCCAGGCGATGCGATCTCGTTATTTAAATAGCGATTTGTTATGGTTTAACAAATAGGCATTTTCGCAGGTCATCACGGGTATTGGAGGCCTCTGTGGGCATCTGTGGCACCATTGGTAACAGCGATTACCGAAGGTTTCTCGAGTAACTCCGGCACCCTCGGCCTATTAAACCGAATTATGTTCTGGTTGGATGTCGGCATGAGTGGAGATCCCCGTACCCCATGCCTTGTCGGCGTCGCCCAGCACACGGTCCGCATCCAGCCGGGGCCCGAGCCGTTGGATCTGTGGGAACTCGTCGCCCGCGAGGCCGCCGCCGACGCCGGGGCCCCAGGTCTGCTGAACGCCCTCGACTCGATCCAGGTCGTCTACACCGAGTCCTGGCAGTACGACGACCCGACGGCCAGGCTCGCCGAGCGGCTCGGCGCCGCTCCCCGCCACCGGGCCTACTCCAAGGTGAGCGGTACGGCACCGCAACTGCTCCTCGGGGAGGCGGCCTCGATGATCGCCAGGGGTGAGCTGGACGCCGCCTTGGTCGCCGGAGCCGAGGCGCTGGCCACGCGCAGGGCCCTGCGCAGGGCGGGAGAGCGCGTGGCGTGGAGCCATCCGGCGAATCCCAAGCCGCCCTACGGCTGGGAGCGGCCCCCGCACCCGGCCGAGCTGGCCCACGAGCTGTTCCTGCCCGTCCACACCTACGCGATCATGGAAACGGCCCGGCGGGCGGCGGCGGGCGAGTCCATCGAGGAGGAACGGGCGGCACGAGGGCTGATGATGGCCCCGATGACCGAGATCGCCGCGGCCAACCCGCACGCCTGGTACCGGGAGGTCGGAAAGCCCTCGGAACTGGTCACCCCGGCCGTGGACAACCGCATCGTCGGCTGGCCCTACACCAGGCGCACCGTCGCGGTCATGGAGGTGGACCAGGCCGCCGCCGCGATCCTGGTCAGCGCCGGGCTCGCCGACCGGCTCGGCATCCCCCGAGACAGGCGCGTCTACCTGCGAGGATGGTCCTACGCCGAGGACACCTGGGAGGTGGCGGCCCGTCCCGTGCTCGGCTCCTCGCCGGCCATGGCAGCCGCGGCGCGGGCGGCCTTCGCGCGGGCGGGGACCGGTCTCGACGAGATGTCCGCGCTGGACCTCTACAGCTGTTTCGCGATCGCGCTCCGCGCCGCCTGCGCGGCAGGGGGGCTCGACCCGCTCGACCCGCGAGGGCTGACCGTCACGGGTGGCCTGCCGTACGCGGGGGGTCCGGCCAGTGACTACGTCCTGCACTCCACGGCGGCGATGGCCGAGCGCCTGCGGGCCGCGCCGGGCCACGGGCTGGTCACCGGAGTCGGCATGCACCTGACCAAGCACACCTATGCGGTCTGGTCCACCGAGCCCGGCGGCGCCCTGGGCGACGCCGCGCCGGTGTACGTCGCGGAACCGGTGCCGATCGCGGACTCCTACGAGGGACCCGCGACCGTCGCCGGATACACGGTCGCGCACGGCAGGGACGGAGCGGCCGAACGAGGCATCCTGATCGCCGACCTTCCCGGTGGCGGCCGGGCACACGCCCACGTCCGCGGGCCCGATCTGATCGCCGAGGCCGAGTCGCGGGAACTGGTCGGCGCCGAGGTGCGCCTGGTCCCCGAAGGGCCGGTGAACGTCGCGACCTGGTGACGGCCTCCCCGGCGGGTATCGACTCTGATCCGTGCTGGTATCGAGATCGCCCGAATCCGAAGATGGAGTCGTACCATACCTTCTCCGCAGGAGGCGGCCCAGGACGTGGCCGGTGGCCGATACGACACCATCGAGGCGAGGTCCCCGCGGGGACCTCGGCGCTGGATCGGTGCCGCGGTGCTGGCGGCGCTCCTGGTGGTGCCGGTGCTGGTCCTGCTGGCCGGCCGGGAGCCCGGCGCGGTCCCGCCGCTCCCGCCGCCGGTGCCCACCCGGACGGTGGCCGGCGCCAAGGAGGTCTCCAACGTGCTCTACCCCCGGCCCCGTCGCAGGGGCGGCAGGGAGATCCTCAACGTGGTCTTCCCCGACGGCTCGGCGGCGGAGGTCGACTACCCGGCGGAACTGGGCCTGGCCAGGCTGGGGGTCCGGCCCGCGATGACGGGCAGGCTCGACGGGGAGGCCGGCACGTACCGGCAGCTGACCGTGCCACCGGGAGGGCCGGCCGGGGTGGCGATGGGCAGGCCGATGATCCGGAAGCTGGCCGGGCAGGTCACGCTCTGGCACCCGATGAGCCCCGCCGAGGGGGAGGTGCTGCTGTTCGCGTTCAACCCCTGGTTCGTGGCGCTGCGCGATCTCAAGGACGGCATGCCCTTCGAGCAGCGCATGCTCTGGGCGCGCAACCTGCGCGGCAGGGTGACCAGGGGCGGCTACCTCGTGCTCGACGCTCGGGCTCCGGTGCGGCTGGCCGGGGCGGGGGAGACCTTCCGCGGCGAGCAGGTGGGGCCGCAGCTGTGGTTCGGCGGGGCCAGGGAGACGCTGCTCGTGCTGGCGCCGGTGCCCGGCTGCGACGTCGCGGCGATCGAGCTCTCCGTGATCGAGCAGCGGCGCCGCTTCTCCGCCGAGACCTGTCAGGACGGTGTGTACGTGGCGGCCTCGGGAGAGCGGGGGCACGTGGAAAGGACGGTCGCTGAAATAGTCGTCAGGCGGACAGCGTAGGGTGCGGCCATGTTCGCTGTAACCGCCACGCAGATCGATCCCGACAACCCGCTCGCCGGTCTCACCCTTGGTGAGCGCCCGGAACCCCAGGTCCCCGAGGGGTGGGCCACCGTCACGGTGAGAGCGGTCTCGCTCAACCATCACGACCTTTTCACCCTGAAGGGCGTGGGCATCCGCGCGGAGCAGCTCCCGATGGTGCTCGGCACCGACGCGGCGGGGTACGACGAGGACGGCAACGAGGTCATCGTGCACTCGGTGATCGGCAACGGTGCCGACGAGACGCTCGACCCGAAGCGTTCCCTGCTGTCGGAGAAGTACGACGGCACCTTCGCCGAGCGGGTCGTCGTGCCCAGGCGCAACCTCGTGCCCAAGCCCGCCGCGCTCAGCTTCGAGGAGGCCGCCTGTCTGCCGACGGCCTGGTTGACCGCCTACCGCATGCTGTTCGACAAGGCCGGGCTGGAGCCGGGCTCGACGGTGCTGGTCCAGGGCGCGGGCGGTGGCGTGGCCACCGCGCTGATCCTGCTGGGCCGGGCCGGGGGATACCGGATCTGGGCGACCAGCCGCTCTGAGAAGAAGCGGGCGCGGGCCCTGGAGCTGGGCGCCGACCAGGTGTTCGAGGACGGTGCCCGGCTGCCCGAGCGGGTCGACGCGGTGATGGAGACCGTCGGCCAGGCGACCTGGGCGCATTCGCTGAAGGCGCTGCGCCCCGGTGGACGGATCGTGATCTCAGGCGCGACCAGTGGAGTGGTTCCGCCGGCCGAGCTGAACCGCATCTTCTTCCTGCAGCTCTCGGTGATCGGCTCCACCATGGGCACCCGTGACCAGCTGGGCAGGCTCGCCCGCTTCATGGAGCAGACGGGTACCCGCCCGCTGATCGACCGGGTCCTCCCGCTGACCGAGGCCCGCGAGGGCATCGCGGCCATGCACGAGGGCGAGCTCTTCGGGAAGGTCGTCTTCACGCTGCCGGGGTGAACGCGGTCCGCGGCGGAGCGGAGCGCGGCCGGGCACCGATGTGTTCCCGATCACGCACGTAAGTAATGGGTTACTTTTCCGCCTCCCGGGTGATAGAACACGGATGAGCGATGTATCGCCCGGGAGGCCCGGAATGACCGACTCAACCGCGCACCGCGACCCCGACGCGCCGCGCGCCCCCCTCGCCGCGCCCGCCGGCTCCTCCGCGTACGGCGGTCCCGGCACGCGCGGCGGCCCGGTGGTGAGCGCCGTCCCGACTCTCCCCGAGGCGGGGGACGGCGAGCACGCGCGCAGCGATCCCGAACCGTTCGGCCCCGGTGACCTGCTCTGGGACGGGATGGGCGACCAGCGGCTGATGTTCCTGCTCGGCGGCGGTCTCATCATGCAGGTCATGCACCCGGCGATCGGTGCCGCGGTCGGCCGGCAGTCGGTCTACCGGTCCGACCCGTGGGGACGGCTCACCCGCTCGCTCAACTCGCTGCAGACCTGGGTGTACGGAGGGCCGCAGGCCATCGAGGAGGGCAAGCGTCTGCGTGAGATGCACAAGGACATCAGCGGCGTCGACGCGCAGGGCAGGAGCTACCACGCGCTGAGCGCGGGACCGTACGCCTGGGTGCACCTGACCGCCTTCGAGCGCGCCGTCACCATGGCGAGGTACTTCGGCGAGCGGCCGTACACCCCGCAGGAGGAGCGGCGCCTGTACGAGGAGATCATCCGCCTGGGCCGGATCCTGCGGGTCCCCGAGCGGATGTTCCCCGCCACGGTCGACGACTACTGGACCTACTTCCACGACATGGTCGACAACACGCTGGAGAACCATCCGACGGCGCACGACGTGCTGGAGACCACGCTCACCGTGGGGGCACCGCCGCTGCTCCGCGGGCCGCTGCGGGCACTGTGGCGCCCGCTCGGTCTGACCTCGGGCCGGCTCAACCACTTCGTCACGGTCGGCACGCTGCCGGACGCCGTCCGCCGGAAGCTGGAACTGCCGTGGACCGCCAGGGACGAGGTGCGGTTGCGCCGTCTCGGCAGGGCGGTCGCCGTGACGATGCCACGCCTGCCCGAGCGGGCCAGATATCTGCCGATCGCCTATCACGCCAGGCGGGCGGCACGCGCACAGGAGCGGCTCACCCGCGCCATGCGCGTCGCCTGAGGAAAGGCCGCCGCTCCGGGTGCCGCCGGTCCGCGCGCGTCGCGTGGCGGGGGCGCGGACCGGCGCGCGTCGGCGGGGGAGGACGGGTGGTTACCGGAGCGCTTCGCGGATGCGGCGGGCCGCGTCGTACAGGGCGTCCTGCGCGGTGGCCAGGGTCTCCTCGGTGACCTGCGCGTTCGACGCGTCCCTGTGGACCTCCTCGGCGAACTCGGCCAGCATCTGCCCGAGCCGGGCGTCGCCGGCGTGTGACCCCTCGCCGGTGAAGCCGGCGGCCCAGATCCGCTTCCAGTCGTCCTTCCACTCGTGCTTCTGGCGCTGCCATTCCGTCTTCTGCTCGCGCCAGGCCCTGCGCTGGTCGTGCTTGGCCTGCTTCTCCTCGTACCTGGAGCCCTGGCGCACGTCACGTGCCATCTGGGTGAGCTCCTCGCGCAGCGACTTCACGGTGTCGCGCACGTCCTCCTTGACCTCGCGGGCGATGTCGCGGACCGAGTCGGAGATCTCCTGCTCCAGATCGGCGAGCTCGTCGAGGCGGTCGTTGAGCTCGGCGCGGCCCCGGTCGCTGATCGTGAAGACCTTCTTGCCGTTCACGACCTCGTGGGTGACCAGCCCCTCCTCCTCCAGACGGGCCAGGCGCGGGTAGATCGTGCCGGGCGAGGGGGAGTAGACGCCGAGGAAGCGATCCTGGAGCAGCCGGATCACCTCGTAACCGTGGCGGGGGCTCTCCTCCAGCAGCTTCAGGAGATAGAGCCGGAGCCTTCCATGACCGAAAACCGGGCTCATGCTTGGGCTCCCTTCAGCAGGGTGACATCGGCGGAGACGGTGTGCGCCGTCAGGGAGGCCATGCCGCCGCCGATCCGGCCGGTCAGCGACCTCGTGCCGGTCTGGGTGGAGTGATGGAGTTCGGAGAAGGCGGTGTCGAGCCTGCCCGAGGTGGAGCGGATCTTGACATCGGCGTCCACGGCGTGCGGGAGCCTGAGCACGATGTCGCCGGTGACGCTGTTCAGCGTCACATGACCGGTCGGCGGGAGCTCCAGGTCGGCGGTGATCCGGCCGGAGACGGTGGTGACGCTGAGACGCCGGGGGGTGCCCTGCGCCACGGTCAGCTCGCCGGAGACACTCTTGAACGACAGGTCGCCGACCAGGTCGCGGCTCTCCACGTCGCCGGAGACGGTGTCGGCGTTGATCTCCCCGCTCACCCCGTCGAGCACGATGTCGCCCGAGACGCCCCTGACCGAGGTGCGGTCCTCGAATCCGGAGACGACCGCGGAGGCGGAGACCACCCCCACGTTGATCGGGCAGCCCTTGGGCGCGGTCAGCGTCAGCGTCGCCCGGCGTCGCCCCGGGCGCAGCCAGCCCAGCAGGCCGTCCCAGGTCAGGTCCTTGTAGGTGACGGTGAGTGTGCCGTCGTCGTCATGGGTGACGAGCAGCGGTGTGGTGTCCACCTCGGTGACCTCAAGCGTGGCGGGGCCGTCGCCGGCCAGCACCGCCAGCCTGCCCGCCACGATGCGCACGTTCAGCTTTCTCACGGAGTCGAAGGTGAGCTGCTCTGGTTTCTCGATGGTCCACTGCCGCATGTTCGTGACCTCCTTGTGCATGACACGATATGTCGCGTCGGCCGGGAGGTCAAGATATATCGCGTTATTTCAATCGTCCTCGTCGTCCAGCCGGGCCAGCCAGGTGGCCAGCCGTTCCACCGGAGTCTCGAAGTCCGGGTTCAGGTCGACGAACTCGCGCAGCCGCTCGGCCAGCCACCCGATGGTGACCTCCTCCTGGCCACGACGCTCGACGAGCTCCTCGATGCCCCGATCGGTGAAGTACATCGTTCTCCTCGTGGTGACACTTGCCATAACGGGGAAGTCCCCCGCAGAGGTTCCTGCGGGGGACTTCCGTGGTGACGCCTGCACTGCGGACCGCCGGTCGGCGGTCCCTTCCTCTAGACGAAGACCTCGCCCAGCATCTGCTGCAGCTCGGCCTCGTGGGCCGAGTGCGAGCCGGTCGCCGGGGAGGAGTTGGCCTTGCGGGAGACCCGCTTGATCACGCGGCCGCCGAAGACGCCCGGGTTCTCGGCCATCTTGAGCGCCAGGAACGGCCACGGCCCCATGTTGAGCGGCTCGTCCTGCGCCCACACCAGCTCGACGTCGGCGGAGTAACGGCTCAGCTCGACCTCCAGCGGGTTGCCTGGGAACGGGTAGAGCCGCTCAAGACGGACGATCGCCACGTCGTTGCGGCCCTGCTTGTCGCGGGCCGCCGCCAGGTCGTAGTAGAGCTTGCCGGAGACCAGCACGACCTTGCGGACGCCGGTCGGGGTGACGGTGGTGTCGCCGAGCACCGGCTGGAACGACCCCGAGGTGAACTCGCCGACCGACGAGATCGCCGCCTTGTGCCGCAGCAGCGACTTGGGCGTGAACACCACCAGCGGGCGGTGCCGGTTCGACAGCGTCTGCCAGCGCAACAGGTGGAAGTAGTTGGCCGGCACCGTGGGCTGCGCGACGGTCATGTTGTCCTGGGCGCACATCTGCAGGAAGCGCTCGATGCGAGCCGAGGAGTGGTCGGGGCCCTGTCCCTCGTAGCCGTGCGGCAGCAGCAGGGTGACGCCGGAGCGCTGGCCCCACTTCTGCTCGCCCGAGGTGAGGTACTCGTCGATGATCGACTGAGCGCCGTTGACGAAGTCGCCGAACTGCGCCTCCCAGGCGACCAGGGCCTCGGGCCGCTCCACGCTGTAGCCGTACTCGAAGCCGAGCGCGGCGTACTCGCTCAACAGGGAGTCATAGACGTAGAACTTCGTGGTGCCCTGGTTGAACGTCTTGAGCGGGGTGTGCTCCTCGCCCGTGACCCGGTCGACCAGCACGGCGTGCCGCTGGGTGAACGTGCCGCGCCGGGAGTCCTGGCCGACGAGGCGGACCGGGTGACCGTCGATCAGCAGCGATCCGAACGCCAGGGTCTCGCCCATGCCCCAGTCGATGCGCTCCTCGGTGACCATCTGCCCGCGACGCTGCAGCACCGGCAGCAGGCGCGGGTGGACGGTGAAGCCCTCGGGCATGTTGAGCTGGGTCTCCACGATCCGCTTGACGGTCTCCTCGGAGATGGCCGTCTTGACGTCCTCGTGGGACCAGGGGATGTTCTCCATGTCGATCGGGCGGGAGAACTCGTCCGTCGACGCGTTGGCCGCCGCGCGGGTCTCGGCGAAGGCGTTCTCCAGCTTGGCCTGGTAGTCGCGGAGCGCGCCCTCGGCCTCCTCGACCGTGATGTCGCCCCGGCCGATCAGCGCCTCGGTGTAGAGCTTGCGGGTGGAGCGCTTGGCGTCGATCAGGTCGTACATCAGCGGCTGGGTGAAGCCCGGGTTGTCCATCTCGTTGTGGCCGCGACGCCGGTAGCAGATCAGGTCGATCACGACGTCCTTGCGGAACGCCTGGCGGTACTCGAAGGCCAGGCGGCCGACCCGGACCACGGCCTCGGGGTCGTCGCCGTTGACGTGGAAGATCGGGGCCTGGATCATCCGGGCCACGTCGGTGGCGTACACGCTGGAACGCGAGCTGGCCGGGCTGGTGGTGAAGCCGACCTGGTTGTTGACCACGATGTGCACGGTGCCGCCGGTGCGGTAGCCGCGCAGCTGCGACAGGTTGAGGGTCTCGGCCACCACGCCCTGGCCCGCGAAGGCCGCGTCGCCGTGGACGAGCACGGGCAGGACGGTGAAGCCCTCCTCGCCGCGCTCCAGGAGGTCCTGCTTGGCGCGGACCACGCCCTCCAGGACCGGGTCGACCGTCTCCAGGTGGGAGGGGTTGGCCACGACCGAGGTCCTGAGCTTGGAACCGTCGGGCGAGACGAAGTCGCCGCTGGCACCCAGGTGGTACTTCACGTCACCGGAGCCGTGGGCGCTGCGCGGGTCGATGTTGCCCTCGAACTCGCCGAAGATCTGCCCGTACGACTTGCCGACGATGTTGGCCAGCACGTTGAGGCGACCGCGGTGGGCCATGCCGACCACGGCCTCGTCGAGCCGCTCCTCGGCCGCGGCGCTCAGCACCGAGTCGAGCAGCGGGATCAGCGACTCGCCGCCCTCCAGCGAGAAGCGCTTCTGCCCCACGAACTTCGTCTGCAGGAACGTCTCGAACGCCTCGGCGGTGTTCAGCCGCTCCAGGACACGCAGCTGCTCGGTGCGGTCGGGCTTGGCGTGCGGCCGCTCGACGCGCGCCTGGATCCAGGCGCGCTCCTCAGGGTTCTGCATGTGCATGTACTCCACGCCGATGGTCCGGCAGTAGGAGTCACGCAGCACGCCGAGAATGTCGCGCAGCTTCATCAGGGGCCGGCCGCCGAAGCCGCCGGTGGCGAACTCGCGCTCCAGGTCCCAGAGGGTCAGACCGTGCGACTTGATGTCGAGGTCGGGGTGCTTGCGCTGCTTGTACTCCAGCGGGTCGGTGTCCGCCATCAGGTGGCCGCGGACCCGGAAGGCGTGGATCAGCTCTATGACACGCGCGGACTTCGCCACGTCGTCGTCGTGCGTGGTGGAGATGTCCTGGACCCAGCGGATCGGCTCGTACGGGATCCGGAGGGCCTCGAAGATCTCGTCGTAGAAGCCGTCCTCGCCCAGCAGCAGCCGGTGGACCTGGCGCAGGAAGTCGCCGGACTGGGCGCCCTGGATGATCCGGTGGTCGTAGGTGCTGGTGATCGTCATGACCTTGCTCACCGCGAGGCGGGAGAGCGTGTCAGGGGAGGCGCCCTGGTACTCCGCGGGGTACTCCATCGCGCCGACGCCGATGATCGTGCCCTGCCCCGGCATCAGGCGCGGCACCGAGTGCACGGTGCCGATGGTGCCCGGGTTGGTCAGCGAGATCGTGGTGCCGGCGAAGTCGTCGACTCCCAGCTTGCCCGCCCTGGCCTTGCGCACCACGTCCTCGTAGGCGACCCAGAACTGGCGGAAGTCCATCTGCTCGGTCGCCTTGATCGACGGGACCAGGAGCTGACGGGTGCCGTCGCTCTTGGCGACGTCGATGGCCAGGCCCAGGTTGACGTGCTCGGGCTTGACCAGCGCCGGCTTGCCGTCGACCTCGGCGTAGGAGTGGTTCATCTCCGGCAGGACCTTGAGGGCCTTGATCACCGCGTAGCCGATGAGATGCGTGAACGACACCTTGCCGCCGCGACCGCGCGACAGGTGGTTGTTGATCACGATCCGGTTGTCGATCAGCAGCTTCGCCGGGACCGCGCGCACGCTGGTCGCCGTCGGGACCACAAGGCTGGCCTCCATGTTGGCGGCAGTCCTCGCGGCCGCGCCGCGTAGTCGAACTTCCTCGGCACCGGCGGGCAACTGCGTCTCCTGCTTGGATCGGTCCGCCGGGGCGGCCTTGGCCGCCGCCGGCGCTGGGGTCGTCGTCACGGGGGCCGGGGCGGCCGGAGCCGCGGCGGCCCGGACTGGGGCAGCCGGGGTCGAGGAAGCGGTGGGTGTCGGAGGAGTGGACGCGGCGGTCGCCGCACCCGGGGGAGCGACTCTGCCGGCCCCTGCATCAGGGCTGTAGTCGGCAAAGAAGCTCCACCAGGCCCGGTCGACCGACTCGGGGTCCTGGAGGTATTTCTGGTACAGCTCGTCGACCAGCCACTCGTTCTGGCCAAAGGCTGCCAGCGGGTTTGTCCGCGACGACTCAGACGACACGGCGGAAATCGCCCTCTTCCGCAGATCGGCGTTGATGATAGAGAACCTGTCCAAGGCTACTCGCCTCGGCCCGGACCTGCGCCACTCTGGCCACAGCTTCCTTGTCGATCCTCTCAGAACTGTTTAAAACGGTCACCTCCTGGGTAACCGTTTTGCCCGCTGAGTCCCTGGTCAGCCGGACCCGGCGGGCTTCGTCAATCCAATCCGACCAGTCGGAACTCTGTCTGTATCTCCGGGGTAACATCTTCGAGCAGGCCGGCCAGTTCGTCTCCGGCGGCCCGCAACTCCTCGATGGACAGGGGTGCGAGTCGCTCCAGCAGGAACAGCGCGTCCGTCGTCTCCTCGGTGATCCGGGTGCGGACGCACTGCCGCCAGTTCCACCGGCGGCAGGTGACCCCCCTGTCGTCACGCCAGACGACCTCGCCGATCTCCGGGTGGTCGATCGCCGGCTCGCCTCTCTCGACGACCTCGAACGGCTCGTCGCCGGCCGCGCGCACCAGCCTTGCCGTCCCCTCGTAGCGGGTCAGGTCCTCTCCGCCGATCGGCAGGCCGTGCCTGATGCTGATCGCGTTGTAGGCGTCGACCACCCGGTTGATCTCCGGCGGCGGCATCCGTCTGACCAGGGCGTCCACCGAGGGCCGGGTCCGCTGGGGCTTGGCGCCGAATGCCCGGTATGTTTCCCGCCACGCCTCGACCCTCGCGTCGTCGACCGCCACCGCCTTCTCGGCCGCCTCCGCCAGCCAGGTCCGCGACCTGTCGTCCGTCGGCCCGTTGCGCAGCCCGTACACCCCTATCACCAGCACCGCGAAGTCCGGCCTGAGCGCGCTGACGGCGGGGTCCACCCAGATGTCCTCGATCACGGCCCCAGTTTAGGCGGCGTGCGCGGCGCGGCGAGGAAGGACGGGGTGGCCGTCCAGTGGACGGCCACCCCGCGCCGATCATCCGCAGAGGGTGCCGTTGAGGAGCAGGCGTTCCGGCTTGGGGTTGGGGCCCGGGGCGTCGGCGCCGATGAAGCCGAAGGTGACCGAGTCGCCGGGTCTGATGGTCTTGTTCCAGCTGAGGTTCCTGGCGGTCACGGTCGCGCCGTCCTGGGAGATGTCGGCGCTCCAGTGCCGCCGGACGCTCTGGCCGCCGAGGAAGGACCACTTCAGGGTCCAGCCGTCGATGGCCTTCTTGCCGGTGTTGGTGACGGTGACCTGGGTGTTGAACCCCTCGGGCCACTGGCCGTGGTTGGTGTAGGTCACCTTGCACACCCCGGCGGCGGCGGGGGTGTCCAGGTAGGAGGCGATCCAGGCGAGCGGGGAGTTCCAGTTGATGGTCAGCTCGTTGGTGGACCACGACTCGATGTCGTCGATGTAGCAGAACTGGGGCGCGCAACCCCTGAGCTTGGCCTGGGCCACCGGGTCCTGGATGCTGGAGTTCGGGCCGCCCGCCAGGGTGCCGCGCGGCGGGTTGGGCAGGGACGGGTCGAGCTGGTGGGCGTACCAGCGGCTGTGCTGGTTCTTGGCGGCGACCTCGCCGTAGCCGGTCACGTACGACTGGTTGAGGGCGTTGCGCCCGAAGAGGTAGTCCAGCCCCTCCAGCACCCCGTCGCGATACTTCGCCTCGCCGCTGAGGTCGTGGGCGACGGCCATCACGACCATGTTGTTGAGCACCAGGTTGTTGGAGCCCCAGTCGTAGGTCGACGGGTTGTACGGGACGCCGTAGGGGTGGGCCTTCTGGACGGCGAGATACCTGTCGGCGCCCTCCAGTACCGATTGGCGCACCCGTGCCCGGTCGGGGAGCGCGTTGGGCACCGCGGCCAGCTGCAGGCGGCCGAGCTGGGCGGTGTTGCCCCAGTCGAAGCCGCGCTCGCGCCAGATGTCGCCGGTGTGGTGCGGCGAGGCGAGCACGTAGTCCTTGAACTCCTTCTCGGCGGTGGTGAGATAGAGCTCGGCGGCGGCCCAGTAGAACTCGTCGGTCACGTTGTTGTCGTCGTAGGTGCCGCCGCCCACCCCGTCGGAGGGGTCGGCGTACCGTGCGGGGTCGGCCTTGGCCGCGGCCCAGGCCTTCCTGGCGGCGGCGAGGTTGCGCGCGGCGAACGCGGCGTCGTACGGGGCGAAGAGCCGGGCCGCCTGGGCCGCGGTGGCGGCCAGGTTGAGGGTGGCGGCGGTGGAGACCGGGTGCAGCTCGCGCCGCTGCGCGTCGAGGTGGGGCAGGAGCGGCAGGCCCGTCCACGCGGCGTCGTGGATCTTGTGGTGGACCATCCCCGCGTGTGGCCGGCCGTCCGGGACCTGCATGCTGAGCAGGAACTCCTGCTCCCAGCGGGCCTCGTCGAGGATGTCGGGGACCCCGTTGCCGCTCTCGGGGATGTTGAGATCACCGTCGGAGTGGATGCCGTCGGCCTTGGCGCGCTCGAAGGCGGACATCAGCTGGTGGACGGAGATACCGCCGTTGACGACGTACTTGCCGTGGTCGCCCGCGTCGTACCAGCCCCCCTTGACGTTCAGCGTGTAGTCACAGACGCCCGGCTGGCAGGGCACCTCGACGTCCCCCTGGTTGGGGGCCACGCCCGCGTGCCCGGCGGGCCTGCCGTAGCCGGGGCGGAGGGTGTCGAGGATCGGGATGCCGCTGCGCTGGGTGTAGTAGAACTTCAGCGCGTCACCCCTGAGCTCGTCGTAGACGTCGGCGCCGATGTCGAACGGGCGGCTGGTCTCGCCGTCGGCCTCCAGCGTGTAGCCGGTGCCGGGGGCGATGCCGGTGCCGGGGGCCGAGCCGAAGTCGATCGAGTGCGTGTTCTGGCCGGAGCTTCCGTCGACGCCGCGCGGGACGGTGTCGCCCTGGGCGACGACCTGCCCGCCGCGCCGGAGCTTCCAGCCCACCGGCTCCGTCTCCTCGGTGACGAGCGTGGCCCTCTTCGGCCCGGCGGGCAGGTAGCCGACCATGTTCACCCGGACGCGGGGTCCGGTGTCCGGCCGGTAGACGTCGGGTTCGGCTCCGCCTTTCAGGGAGACGTCGTCCACGCAGAACCTCCACGGGGTGGCGCTGCCCCCGAGTTGGAACGCCACCTGCGCGCCTGGCAGGTCCACCGGTGAGGTGAAGGTGTAGCGGTAGTCGTTGCCCGACACGCTCAGCTCGGGGTTGGCCGACAGGTACTGGGTGTAGGGGTCGACCGGGAGCTGGACGAGGGCCCTGGCGACGCGGCCGGGCGTCGCGACGCCGAAGAAGGAGAACTCGTACGTCTCGTCCTTGACCAGGGGGATGTCGTTCTGGCCGACGATGACGTCCCACGGGTTGGCGGTGCCACCGGGGATGTCCGCGCAGAGCCGTCCGTCCTCGATCTCCAGCGCGGTGTTGCCGGTGCTCCACCAGGGGGCGGTGCCGGTGTCGAAGGTGCCGTTGACGATCTGTTCGGGGCCGTTCGCGGCGGCGGGCAGTGGGGTCAGGGTCACCAGGGCGGCGGCCGTGGCGAGAGCGAGCCAGGCAGGTGGTCTGATCACGGGGGGTCCTTTACGCGGGGGATGCGCCTCGCGGTGGGAGCGTCGGGCGGGAGCGTCTCTGTGGGAGCGTCTTTGTGGGAGCGCTCCCACTGCGAGGATGTGCCGATGTTTCCAGCGCGTTTCGCCCGCAGTCAATCGCCCCCCTCCGGGGCCGCCCGCTGACCGGGTGAATGACCGATTTGCCCGATGAAACTTTCAGAGCCTCCGGGGGCCGCGTCAGGGAGCGGTCCAGTCGACCTCCGGTCCCCGGGGCACGATCCCGCTCGGGTTGACGTTCGTCTGTGTCACGAAGTAATGCCGTTTGATCTGGTCGAAGTCGGTCGTGTCGCGGAACGCGGGAATGGCGTACAGCTCGCGGGCGTAGGCCCACAGAGCCGGGTAGTCGACGAGCCGTCGCACCGAGCATTTGAAGTGCGAGTTGTAGACCGCGTCGAACCTGGCGAGCGTGGGGTAGAGCCGCACGTCGCTCTCGGTGAGCGCGTCGCCGTGCAGGCGGCGCCGGCCGGTCAGGCGCTCCTCCAGCAGGTCGAGCGTGGCGAACACGCCGGTGACCGCCTCGTCGTACGCCTCCTGGGAGCGGGCGAACCCGGCCCGGTAGACGCCGTTGTTGAGGCCGTGGAAGATCACTTCGTTCAGCGCGTCGATCTCCTCGCGCAGTTCCTCGGGGTAGAGGTCGGGTGCGCCCTCGGCGTGCCACGGCGCGAAGGCCGTCTCCAGGGTGAGGGTGATCTGCGGGTAGTCGTTGGTGACCAGGCGCCCGGCGGCGATGTCCCAGACGCAGGGCACCGTGTAGCGGCCCTGGTAGCCGGGATCGGTCGCCAGGTAGAGCTCGGAGAGGTACTCCACTCCCGTCACCGGATCACCTCCGGGTATCCGCCAGCCCTTCTCGTCCCTGATCGGATCGACGATCGTCACCCCGACCACCTCCCGCAGGCCCAGCAGCTCGCGGACGATGAGCGAGCGGTGCGCCCACGGGCAGGCGTAGGAGGCGTAGATCTGGTAGCGGCCGGGCTCCGGCGGATGCTCGCCGCCCGCCTCGATCCGTGTCGTGAACCGGTTCTGCTGCCTGACGAAGCGGCCGTCGCCGGAGATCTCCTTTTCCAGCTTCATGGTATGACGGTACGGGATCCCGAACCGAATATGATTCGGTTGAGGAGGTCGGTGGGGCTCGGCCCTCTGGAGAGTTTCATGCAAAACAAGTAGGAAATATTGACTTAGTCCGGAGTGGTGCGTAGCTTGTCCGGTATGAGCTGCTATCTGACCCGTTTCGACCAGAAAGCGCCGGTGGCCTCATGAGCATCGTGACCGTGGTGGGAAACCCGCGACCCGGGTCGCGCACTCACGGAGTGGCCATCTCGGCGGCGGAGGCGGTGGCCCGGCGGATCGGGGATCAGGAGGCTTCCGAGGTCGTCGATCTGGCGGTCCTGGCTCCGCTGCTGTTCGCCCCGGAGACGGCGCCGGAGGTGAAGGCCGCGCTGGAGCTCCTCGCGGGTGCCGATGTGCTGGTGGTGGCGAGCCCGACCTACAAGGCCACCTACACCGGCCTGCTCAAGGCGTTCCTCGACCGGCTGCCGAGTGGCGCCCTCGCCTCGGCCGTCGCGCTCCCGCTGCTGGTGATGGGGGACGCCAGGCACTCCCTGGCGGTGGAGGTCCACTTCCGGCCGCTGCTGGTGGAGCTGGGTGCCGTCGTTCCCACGCCGGGCCTCGCGCTGCTGGAGTCGCAGCTCGCCGACCTCGACGCGGTCCTCGGCCCCTGGGCCGACCGGGTCGGCCCGCAGGTGGCGGCGGCGCTCGGGCAGCGGACTCCCGCGTGACGCCGGGAAGAGATGGCGACATTAATGGGTTCTGAGAAGTGTCTTTTGTTCCTCGAAGGGGGAAAAGTGACCAAGTGGAGCATCTTGGCGGTACCCCACCCGTCCCTGGGAGAGGTGTCATGACCGAGACCCTGTCCGGCCGAGCGGTCGACGCGGAGCGGTTCCGGCAGGCGCTGGCCGTTCACGCGGCCGGGGTCGTCGTCGTCACGGCGCAGTTCGAGGGCGTACCGGTCGGTCTCACGGCCACCTCATTCGCATCCGTCAGCCTTGCGCCCCCGCTGGTCTCCTTCTACGTGGACCAGTCGTCGAGCACCTGGCCCTGGCTCCGGCAGGCCGATCACTTCGCGGTGAACGTCCTGGCCAGCGATCAGGCCGAGCTGGCCGCACGCTTCGCGAGGAAGGGCGTCGACCGCTTCGCCGCACCCACCTCCTGGGCCCCGGGGCACCTGGGCGTCCCGCTGCTGGACGGTGTCTCGGCTCACCTGGTCTGTGCCCCCCACTCCACCGTCGACATCGGTGATCACATCCTGGTCGTCGGACTCGTCACCGAGACGAGCCTCGAACCCGGAGGTCGCCCGCTCCTGTACCACCAGGGCCGTTTCGGGCGTTTCACCCCTCACTCCTGATTGTTGAGTGGAATTTCCGTTTGGTCGGGCAAGGGGGTGTCCCGTGATGGAGCGTTCCCTTCCGTGGGCTCCGACCTTCGGTGCCCTGATGAATTCCATGGCCGATTTCCGGATGGGTGAACGCGACGCGGAGGCGCGGGTGCACGGCGGGTGATCGGTGCGCGGGCCCGAGCGGAGAATCCGCTTATTTCGGCGAAAGTGTTAAATACCGGATATCTCTAATCGGCGGCTTCGCGTGCCCCGGTCGCCGTACGGCCGGCCTGCCGCGGGGCTCGCCCGCGCGATGCCTGGCAGTGCTTCCTCTGGGCTTCCTCTGGGCTTCCTCGGGGCTTTCTCAGGCGAGGCGGACGGTGCCCCGGCCGGTGGTCAGGGGGAGATCCAGGGCGGTACGGATGCCCGGTGGGGCGGCGCAGAGGGCGGCCACGGAGTTCACGGCATGGGCGGCGGCGCCGGCCAGCCCGTGGGAGATCTCGCTGACGGTGAGCATCAGCTGGGGCATGCCCTCGATGTGGACGCTGAAGCCGGGGTCGGCCCAGCGTGCCACCCGGGTGGCGTCGGCCTTGTAGACACATTCCACGGTCATCAGGGGACGGCCGCGGACAAGCCCGCTGAACATCCAGCGGGAGGCGCACACGGTGCCCGCCCTGACCAGTCCCGCGGCGATCTCGAACTCCTCTGAGGCGAGCTCGAACTCGTCGCTCTCCTCGACCTCGTCGAGGGTCACGCCGAGGTTGTCGGCGACGAACTGGACGCTCTCGGCGAACAGCGAGCGCTGGAAGGCGCGGAAGGGACGCACCCCGGCGGTGTAGTCCTTGGCCGAGCGGGTGAAGCCGAACAGGTCCACCACGATCTGCCGGGAGGGGTGACCCCGGAAGTCGGACGACTCCCGGACGTAGATGTGGTCGACCCTGCTGGACAGGCCGGTCAGCGTGAGCGGCAGCATGTCGCTCATGAAACCGGGGTTGACGCCGGTGCCGTGCAGGGACGTCCCTCCCGCCCGGCAGGCGGCCTCCAGGCGGTCCACCACCGCCGGGCCGTAGCACTTGGGGTAGACGAACCCGGTGGTGGTGATGACGTTCTTGCCGCTGGCGAGCAGCGCGCAGATGGTCTCCACGTCGTTCGGATGACCCCCGCCGAAGTAGAAGGTCGGCAGCGGCATGTGCAGCACGCAGTCGGCCTCCAGGGCGAGGATCTCCTCGACGTCGTCGGTGCAGACGACGCCGGCCTCGGGGAGTCCCACGAGGATTCCCGCGTCCCGTCCCACCTTGTCCGGGTCGTAGACCAGCACCCCGACCAGTTCGAACTCCGGCCGGGTGATGACGCTGCGCAGGGAGTATCTGCCGACTGCGCCGGTGGCCCATTGGACCACGCGCAGGGGCGGCGATAAGGACATATGGGGCCTCCAGCCCGAATTGTTGGGCGGGGCCCTGTTGGGAAAATGAGGGGTGTCATCATTGACCCTCGCCCGTATGGGGCAGAAACTTTAGCAGAAATTAACACGCTCGCTTACTATGCGCAATGATCTCCTATTTTTTGGTTACCGCTCTGGGGGATTTTGGTGCCTTTATCCGGAAGGTGTTCGGTCGCTTCCGGGGGCGTCGCCGGTCGCGCCGGGGGGCCGGGGCGTCCGCGATGGCACCGCCGAGGCCAAGCAAGCTATTGTTCAAGAGACTAGAATTATGTTCTCGTAGGAGGGTTGCGGATGTCAGAGCTGCGGTTTGACGGCAGGGTCGCGGTCATCACCGGTGCCGGACACGGTCTCGGCCGTTCGCACGCGCTGTCGCTCGCCGAGCGCGGTGCCAAGGTGGTCGTCAATGACCTGGGCGGGGCGTTGGACGGAACGGGGGCCTCCACCGGACCCGCCGCCGAGGTGGTCGAGCTGATCAGGAAGAACGGCGGCGAGGCGGCCGCCAGCACCGACAACGTCGCGACCCCCGAGGGGGCCAGGGCGATCGTCCAGACCGCGATCGACGCCTTCGGGCGGCTGGACATCGTCGTCAACAACGCCGGCATCCTGCGGGACAAGTCCTTCGGCAAGATGAGCGTCGAGGAGTTCGACCAGGTTCTCGCCGTCCACGTCCGCGGTTCGTTCCTGGTCAGCCGGGAGGCGTTCCCGTACCTCAAGGAACAGGGGTACGGCCGGATCGTCAACACCTCCTCGCCCGCCGGGCTGTTCGGCAACTTCGGCCAGGCCAACTACTCCACGGCCAAGATGGGCCTGGTCGGCCTCACCAAGACGCTCGGCATCGAGGGGGCCAGGGCCGGGATCAAGGCCAACGCGATCGCGCCGATCGCCTGGACCCGGATGACCGAGGAAATCCTCCCCGCCGAGTTCGAGGCCAAGTTCACCGCGGAGCGGGTCAGCGCCCTGGTGACCTTCCTGGCGCACGAGGCCTGTGAGACCAGCGGCGAGGTCTTCAGCGTCGGCGGTGGCCGGATCGCCCGGGTGTTCGTGGCCGAGGGGCCCGGCTGGCGGCAGGACGACCACACGGTGGAGGACATCCGCGACAACTGGCAGGCGATCCTCGCCGAGCAGCCGTACCTGACCCCGACCACTCTCGGCCGGCAGGCGACCGCCTCCATGAAGGCCATGCTCTGACGCCGCGCGCCGCGTTCCGGCGGTCCTGAGGCTCAAGGGGCGCTCCCACACCGGGGGCGCCCCTTCTGCTGTCCGCGCCGGGGGCGGGGCCAGGACTTTTGCTGATTCCTGCAAAAGTCGACGGACTGTTAGTTAAAAGCTCTTCACAAACCCAGCCAAAGGGGGTTAGCTTCTGCACATCCCACTCCGGGCGAGGAGGTGCTGTGAGTCGGGTCACCGTTCGGCCGGAGAGCACGCGCCACCACGGTCGCCGCGTGCGGGGCGCGCTCGCGCGCCGAACCCGACCGGCTCATCGAGCCGCACCTGGCGGAGCGGGTGGGGCCTGCGGCGACCACGTTCTCTCGGCCCGACGACGAACCAGTGAGGCCCCATGTCCGAAGCCACCCCCCTGCTGCGCATGCGGGGGATCGTCAAGCAGTTCCCCGGCGTGCGTGCCCTGGACGGTGTCGACCTGGAGGTGCTGCCCGGTGAGGTGCACTGCCTGCTCGGCCAGAACGGTGCCGGGAAGTCCACCCTGATCAAGACTCTGGCGGGCGCTCATCAGCCCGACGAGGGCACGATCACGTTGAACGGTGCGGACGTGCGGCTGTCGAGCCCGATCGCCGCGATCAGGCTCGGCATCTCCACGATCTACCAGGAACTCGATCTGGTGGACGGGCTGAGTGTGGCGGAGAACGTCTTCCTCGGACACGAGCCGGCCCGGCTGGGGTTCGTCGGACGGGGAAGGGCGGCGCGGGCGACGCGGGAGCTGCTGGCCCGGCTGGGGCACGGTGAGATCCACCCGTCGACGGAGGTGGGACGGCTGTCGCCGGCGGCCAAGCAGGTGGTGAGCATGGCGCGGGCGCTGTCGCACGACACCCGGTTGATCATCATGGACGAGCCGTCGGCGGCGCTGGCCCATGACGAGGTGGGCAACCTGTTCCGGATCATCCGGGAGCTGACCGCTCAGGGGGTCGCGGTGGTCTACATCTCGCACCGGCTGGAGGAGATCCGCGAGATCGGGGACCGGGTGACGGTGCTCAAGGACGGTCGCACGGTCGCGGTGGGGCTGCCGGCCAAGCAGACTCCGACCTCGCGGGTGGTGGCGTTGATGACCGGCCGCGAGGTCGAGTACGTCTTCCCGCCGCGCCGCGCGGAACGCGTCGCGGGGGCCGAGGTGCTGCGGGTCGAAAAGCTCACCGTGCCCGGCGTCTTCACCGACGTGTCGTTCTCGGTGCGGGCGGGAGAGATCGTGGGGCTGGCCGGGCTGGTCGGCTCGGGCCGCTCGGAGATCATCGAGGCGGTGTACGGGGCGCGGAGGTTCTCGGGGCAGGTGCTCCTGGAGGGGCGGCCGGTACGTGGGGGCGGTACGACGGGCACGGTCCGCCTGGGGATGGGGCTGGCCCCCGAGGAGCGCAAGGCGCAGGCCCTGCTGCTGGACCAGAGCGTGTCGCGCAACATCAGCCTGGCCAGCCTGGGCCGCTACTCGCGGCTGGGGTGGATGGACCGCCGCCGCGAGGCCGCGGACGCGCGGGAGATGGTGCGGGCCCTGGACATCCGACCGGCCGATCCCGAGCGGCCGGTCAAGACACTTTCCGGCGGCAACCAGCAGAAGGCGGTGCTGGCGCGGTGGCTGCTCAACGACCGCAAGCTGCTGCTGCTGGACGAGCCGACGCGGGGGGTGGACGTGGGGGCTCGGGCGGAGCTGTACGCGCTGGTGCGGCGGCTGGCCGATGAGGGGATCGGGGTGCTGCTGGTCTCCAGCGAGGTGCCCGAGGTGCTGGGGTTGGCCGATCGGGTGCTGGTCCTGCGGGAGGGCCGGGTCATCCGTGAGGCCGATGCCGGTGAGCTGGACGAGCACGCCGTCCTCGACATGATCATGGAAGGGAGTGCCCTGTGACATCCCTCTCGACCGGGAGCACCGGGACTGGTGAAAGGAACCGACAGGTCCTCATGAACGTCATCTCTCGTCGCTTCGAGAACACCCTGGCGGGGCTCCGGTGAAGTCGTCCTCGGACGAGCGCGTCGAGGCGTCGGTCCGTAAACCCGTCGTGGTGAGCCCGCTGGCCCGTCTCGGGGAGACGCGCCACCTCGGGCTGGTGGTCGCGCTGGTACTGCTGGCGGTGGTGGGCCTGGTCACGGTGCCCGACACCTTCGCGACCACCTCCAACCTGGTGAGCATCCTGTCGCTGGCCGCGACCATCGGGGTGATCACGGTCGGCATGACCTTCGTGATCATCGGTGGGGGCATCGACCTGTCGGTGGGCGCGGTGATGGCACTGGCGTCGGTGTGGGCGACCACGCTGGCCACCCAGTCCTACGGCCCGCTCGTGATGATCGTGTGCGCGGTGCTGGTCGGTACCGGGGCGGGCCTGGTCAACGGGCTGCTGATCTCCTACGGGCGGATGGTGCCGTTCATCGCGACGCTGGCGATGCTGGTGGCCGCCAGGGGACTGGCACAGCGGATGTCCGACCGGCGCACCCAGTTGGTGCAGCAGGGCAACGAGATGATCGTGGAGCTGTCGACGACCCGGGTGCTGGGCATCCCGGTGCTGGTCTACATCTTCGCGCTGGTGGTGCTGGCCGGGTGGGTGGTGCTGAACCGGACCACGTTCGGCCGGCGCACCTACGCGGTGGGCGGCAACCCCGAGGCGGCCCGGCTGGCGGGCATCGACGTGCGCCGCCACACCGTGTTGCTGTACGCGCTGTCAGGGCTGTGCTGCGGGATCGCGGCGGTTCTGATCATGGCCAGGACCACGACGGGTTCCTCCACGCACGGAGACCTGTACGAGCTGGACGCGATCGCGGCGGTCATCATCGGCGGCACGCTGCTGACCGGGGGACGCGGGTCGATCATCGGATCGATCCTGGGTCTGCTGATCTTCACTGTGATCACGAACCTGTTCATTCTCAACGGGCTCAACACCAGCGACCAGCTGGTGGCCAAGGGCCTGATCATCGTGGTGGCCGTGCTGCTCCAGCGGCGCGCCCTCACCTCACGGACCTAGGCCCTGTCCCTTGGATCTTCCGCACCCCGAGGTCAGGCGGCGTCTCGCCACGTTGCCGCCGGTCACCGCGGCCCTCCGCCGGCTTGCGAGAGGCCGGCCGGTCCTCGCCGCGGCAAGATCCGTCAGACAGGGCCTGGACCCGCGTCCCGCGGACCGGTCAGGGGTCCGCGGGGCGCGTCACGCTTCCCCCCAAGTTTCCCCCCAAGAAGGAGCAGGGTCATGACAGAGAACGTCGCTCGCAGGGGTTTCCTGCTCGGCGGTGCGGTCATCGGTGCGGGTGCGCTGGTGACGGCGTGCACCGGCAACGAGGTGGCCGCACCGGCCGGCGCGGCAAGCACGGCGCCGGCACCGGCGGCCGCGACCGGCGGTAACGAGGCGCCCGGCGACAAGGTGGTCATCGGTTTCTCGGCGCCCGCTGCCGATCACGGCTGGATCGCCGCGATCGCCAAGAACGCCGAGGCCACGGCCAAGCAGTACTCCGACATCGAGTTCAAGCCGGTCGAGCCGACCAACGACATCAACGCGCAGATCTCCGCGGTGGAGTCGCTGATCGCGGCGAAGGTCGCCGCCCTGGTGATCCTGCCGAACGACGGCCAGCAGCTCAACCAGATCGCCCGGCAGGCCTCGGACGCGGGCATCCCGGTGATCAACCTGGACCGGGTCTTCCCCGACAAGCTGTCGTACCGCACCTGGATCGGCGGCGACAACTACGGCATGGGCGTCGCGGCCGGCCACTACATCGGCAAGAAGCTCAAGGACAAGGGGGTGGCCGACCCGGTGATCCTGGAGATCCAGGGCATCGCGACGCTGCCGCTGACCCAGGACCGCAGCAAGGGGTTCGAGGACGCGCTGAAGACGTACGGGTTCGCGGTGACGGCCAAGCAGGACGCGCAGTTCACCGTGGAGTCGGGGACCAAGGTCGCGGCGAACCTGATGCAGGCGCACAAGAAGATCGACGCGATCTGGAACCACGACGACGACCAGGGCATCGGCGTGCTGGCCGCGATCAAGGAGGCCGGGCGCAGCGAGTTCTTCATGGTCGGTGGCGCCGGGTCGGCCAACGCGATGCGCGACATCAAGGAAGGAACGGGGGTGCTGGAGGCGACGGTGACCTACAGCCCCACAATGGCCTCCTCGGCGATCAAGCTGGCCCGCCTGATCGCTCAGGGCAAGGGGATGAGCGACCTGGTGGAGAACCAGGTGCCCCAGTCGATCACCCTGGCCTCGGAGACGATCACCAAGGAGAACGTGGACGCCTACCTGCCGCTGGGATTCGAGTCCTGATGGCTCAGGCGGACGAGGCCGCGCCCGGACCGACGCCGACACCGGGGCCGACGTCGGGAACGGCAGCGGGGGAACGCCCGAGGCTGGGTATCGGCATGGTCGGCTACGCGTTCATGGGCCGGGTGCACTCCCAGGCCTGGCGTAGCGCGCCGGCGTTCTTCGACCTGCCGGCCCGGCCGGTGATGGCGGCGCTGTGCGGCCGCTCGGCCGAGGGCACGGCGCGGGCGGCCGAGCAGATGGGCTGGGCGGCGGTCGAGACCGACTGGCGCGAGCTGATCGCCCGTGAGGACGTCGACGTGGTCGACATCTGCACCCCCGGTGATTCGCACGCGCGGATCGCGATCGCCGCGCTGGAGGCCGGCAAGCACGTGCTGTGCGAGAAGCCGCTGGCCAACACGGTCGCCGAGGCCGAGGCCATGGCGGATGCGGCACGGGCGGCCGCGGCCCGCGGGGTCTACGCGATGGTGGCGTTCAACTACCGGCGGGTGCCCGCGATCGCGCTCGCCGCCCGCTGGGTGGCCGAGGGGCGGCTGGGCGAGATCCGGCACGTGCGGGCGCAGTACCTGCAGGACTGGATCGTCGATCCGGACTTCCCGCTGGTGTGGCGGCTGCGAAAGGAGCTCGCCGGGTCCGGGGCGCTGGGCGACATCGGCGCGCACATCATCGACACCGCGCAGTTCATCACCGGTCAGCACCTGACGCAGGTCTCGGCGCTGACCGAGACCTTCATCACCCGGCGCCCGCTGGCCGAGACCTCGGCCGGGCTGTCGGCCGGCGTCGGCGGTGGTGCCGAGACGGGGGAGGTGGACGTCGATGACGCGGCGCTGTTCATCGGCAGGTTCAGCGGTGGCGCGCTGGCCTCGTTCGAGGCCACCCGGTTCGCCACCGGGCGTAAGAACGCGCTGCGCATCGAGATCAACGGCTCGGCCGCCAGCGTGGCGTTCGACTTCGAGGCCATGAACGAGCTCTGGTTTCACGACCACGCCCTGCCTGCCGAGGAGGCGGGGTTCCGCCGGGTGCTGGTCACCGAGCCGGGGCACCCGTACGCGGGGGCGTGGTGGCCACCGGGTCACGGCCTTGGCTACGAGCACACCTTCACCCACGAGGTGAAGGACTTCGTACAGGCGATCGCCTCCGGCACCGCGCCGTCCCCGTCGTTCGACGACGGGTTGCGGGTCCAGCGCGTGCTGGCCGCGGTCGAGCGCAGCGCCGCCGACCAGAGCCGGCTGACAGCGGTACGGCAGACGTGAGCGGCCGGTCGCCGGTGTGGTGCACCCGCGCGCCGAGCGCGCGGGTGCGCCACCCGGCGCACGCCCCGGTGAGAACAGGTCCATCAACCGTGTGGAGGACGTATGAGCAGGCCGATCACCTTGTTCACCGGCCAGTGGGCCGATCTGCCCTTCGAGGAGGTCTGCCGGCTGGCCTCGGGCTGGGGATACGACGGGTTGGAGATCGCCTGCTGGGGCGATCACTTCGAGGTCGACAGGGCGCTGTCCGAGGACGGCTACATCGATCGCAAGCGGGAGATCCTGGCCAAGCACAACCTGGTCGTGCACGCCATCTCCAACCACCTGGTCGGCCAGGCCGTCTGCGACCATCCCATCGACGAGCGGCACAGGGCCATCCTGCCCGCCCGCGTCTGGGGTGACGGCGAGCCGGAACAGGTTCGCCGCAACGCCGCAGAGGAGATCAAGAACACGGCTCGGGCCGCGGCCAGACTCGGTGTGGACACCGTGGTCGGCTTCACCGGATCGTCCATCTGGCACACCGTGGCGATGTTCCCGCCGGTGCCGCCCGCGATGATCGAGGCCGGCTACGCCGATTTCGCCGCCCGGTGGAACCCGATCCTGGACGTCTTCGACGAGGTGGGGGTGCGTTTCGCCCACGAGGTGCATCCCAGCGAGATCGCCTATGACTACCACAGCACGGTGCGGACCCTGGAGGCCGTCGGGCACCGGCCCGCGTTCGGGCTGAACTGGGACCCCTCGCACATGGTGTGGCAGGAGATCGACCCGGTCGGCTTCATCCTGGACTTCGCCGACCGGATCTACCACGTCGACTGCAAGGACGCCAAGGTCCGCACCGGCGACGGCCGCCGCGGCCGGTTGGCCTCGCACCTGCCCTGGGGCGATCTGCGCCGGGGCTGGGACTTCGTCTCCACCGGCCGGGGCGACGTGCCGTGGGAGGACTGTTTCCGCGCGCTGAACGCGATCGGTTACACCGGGCCGATCTCCATCGAGTGGGAGGACGCGGGCATGGACCGCCTGGACGGCGCCCCCGACGCGCTGGCCGTGATCCGCAGGCTCAATGCCATCACCCCGCCCTCGGCCGCCTTCGACGCGGCCTTCTCCTCCGATTGAGGCACTCAGGGCCGACGTGCCGGAGGCGTGTCCGGGGTGAGCCGTTCTCCTGCCGGGACGTCTCCGCGGACGGGGTGACAGGAGGCGTGCCGGTGACCCGGACGGGGGGGGCGGGGCGCCCAGGCGCCGCGGGGGGGCGCGGGGGCCGGGGGGGGGGGGGGGTGGCGGGCGGGGGGCTCGGCCCGTCCGCGGGGGGTGGGGGGCGCGCGGCGCCC
>NZ_JBEXGU010000130.1:0-26951 GCF_040607515.1 Streptosporangium sp. NPDC005286
ACGGCTCCTCCTTCCCCGCGGTCGCGTGGTGGGGGGTGGTTCTGGTCCTTGCGTTGCCCTTGATTGGGCCTCGGGGGGAACCCCGGCGCCGTTCTCAGGCCGCGCTCTCCGCGAGGTAGGGCGCCCACTGGGGGTCGCCGACGATGTGCGCGCCGATCAACCGCCAGTGGACGCCGCGTGGCACCACCGGGGCGACGCTGAGCGTCCACCCCAGTTCCTCCAGCATGCGATCGGCCTTGCGGTGGTTGCACGTCGTGCACGACGCGACGCAGTTCTCCCAGGTGTGGGGGCCACCTCGCGAGCGCGGGATGACATGGTCGATGGTCTCGGCCCGCTGGCCGCAGTAGGCGCATCGGTAGTCGTCCCGACGCATCAACGCGGTTCGGGTCAGCGGAATCCGCGACCGGTAGGGAATCCGAACATATCTTCGAAGCCTGATCACCGAAGGAACGTCGAGCGTGCGGCTCGCCGAGCGGAACACGGCGCCCCGCCCGTCACGGTGCACGACGTCCGCCTTCTCCCTGAGCACGAGCACGACGGCCCGGTGCAGGGACAGGGTGGTCAGGGGTTCGTAGGTGGCGTTCAAGAGCAGGACCTGGCGCATCAGCGGGCCTCTCCCGCCGCAGGACGTGTCAGTTGAGGGGGCACGCCACCGCGTGCCCCGGCTGGCGGCCCCTCCTGGGGCCCGGGCGCTTCCGTCACGAGGACCTCCGCCGGACGGCCCAGCGGATGCTCACCACGGCACCGTCCTTCACCAAGTTTGGCTTCTGCGTCGCGGTTCCCGCCACCCATAAATGACTGGAGAGAAACCTGATACGTTTTATGCCCGCATTACTAGTTCTTAACTCCTCCTGCCGCAGATCAGATACGCCCGTCGCGCAATGCCCGCGTTCTGCCCTGCCGAGGTCGTAGGGTTCCTGCCATGACGCGACAGCCATATCCTCCAGCCAGCCGTGTTGAGCTCGTCGAGGAGCTCCACGGAGTGCCTGTTTCCGACCCCTACCGCTGGCTGGAGGATTCGGACGATCCGGCGACGAAGGACTGGCTGGTGGGGCAGGAGAGGCTGCTGGAGACCGAGCTGGACATCCTCCCCGGGCGCGAGGGTTTCAAGGCGCGGATCACGGAGCTGCTCAGGTCCGGTTCGGTCGGCGCGCCGACGTGGCGCGGGGAGCGGCGGTTCTTCATGAGGCGCACCCCGGAGCAGGAGCACGCCGTGCTCTACACCGTCGATCCCGGCGGCACCGAGCGGGCGCTGCTCGACCCGATGGCGCTCGACTCGACCGGGCTGACCACCCTCGACTCCTGGCAGCCCGACAAGGAGGGCCGCCTGCTCGCCTACCAGGTCTCGGTGGGCGGCGACGAGGAGTCGAGCCTCTACCTGATGGACGTCGCGTTCGGCGACCGCATCGAGGGACCGATCGACCGGTGCCGCTACTCCCCCGTGGCGTGGCTGCCCGGCGGCGAGGCCTTCTACTACGTGCGCAGACTGCCCGCCACCGAGGTGCCCGAGGGGGAGGAGCAGTTCCACCGCCGGGTCTACCTGCACAGGGTCGGCACCTCCACCGAGGAGGATGTCCTGATCTTCGGTGAGGGCCTGGAGAAGACCAACTACTACGGCGTGGCGGTCTCCCGCGACGGCCGCTGGCTGCAGATCTCCGCCTCCCGCGGCACGGCGCCGCGCAACGACCTGTGGGTGGCCGACCTGGAGGCCTCCTCCCCCTCCTCCCCCGACCTGGTCGTCGTCCAGCAGGACGTCGACGCCCAGACGGCCCTGCACTTCGGCCGCGACGGCCGCCTGTACGTCTTCACGGACCGCGACGCCCCGCGTGCCCGTGTCTGCGTGACCGACCCGTCCGACCCTCGGTTCGAGAACTGGCGTGACCTCATCCCGCAGGACCCCGAGGCCGTGCTGACGGACTTCGCGATCCTCGACGAGCTCGACCGGCCGGTCATGCTCGTCGGCTGGACCCGCCACGCGATCAGCGAGATCTCGGTACACGACCTGGCCACCGGTGAGCGCGTCGGAGATGTGCCGACGCCCGGCCTGGGCACCATCGGCGGCATCAGCGAGCGCCCGGAGGGCGGTCACGAGGCGTGGTTCGGCTACACCGACAACACCACGCCGCCGAGCATCCAGCGCTACGACGCCCGCACCGGCGAGACGACGCTCTGGGCGGCCTCCCCCGGTGCCGTCGAGGTGCCCGCCGTCAACACCGAGCAGGTGACCTACCGCTCCGCCGACGGCAGCGAGGTCCACATGCTGGTGATCTCCCGCCCCGGCACCGAGGGCCCGCGCCCCACGGTCCTGTACGGCTACGGCGGTTTCGGGCTCTCGATGACCCCCGGCTACTCGGCGTCCATCCTGAGCTGGGTCGAGGCGGGCGGCACGTACGCCATCGCCCAGCTGCGCGGCGGCGGCGAGCAGGGCGAGGAGTGGCACCGGGCCGGGATGCTCTCCCACAAGCAGAACGTCTTCGACGACCTGCACGCGGCGGCCGAGTACCTGATCGCCACCGGCGTGACCACGTCCTCGCAACTGGCCATCTCCGGCGGCTCGAACGGCGGCCTCCTGGTCGGCGCGGCCCTGACCCAGCGCCCGGAGCTGTACGCCGCGGTGGTCTGCTCGGCGCCGCTGCTCGACATGATCCGCTACGAGCTGTTCGGCCTGGGCGCGACGTGGAACGTCGAGTACGGCTCCGCCGAGAAGCCCGACGAGTTCGCCTGGCTGCACTCCTACTCCCCCTACCACCATGTGCGCGAGGGGGAGTGCTACCCGGCGACGTTGTTCACGGTCTTCCAGTCCGACACCCGGGTCCATCCGCTGCACGCCTGGAAGATGTGCGCGGCCCTGCAGCACGCCCAGGCCTGTGACCGGCCGATCCTGCTCCGCAACGAGATCGAGGCCGGCCACGGGGCCCGTTCGGTGAGCAAGACCATCGAGCTCGCCGCCGACCAGCTGACCTTCCTCGCCTACCACACCGGGCTGACCTCCTGAAAAGCGGAGAGGGCACCTCCTGGGGCGTCCTCTCCCAGCACGGCCGCGACGCCGGATTGTCGTGGGCGGCGGTTATGGTCGGGGGGTGGACGACGCAGCGGTGGCCGAGGGCCTGACCTTCGTCGAGGGCGAGCCCGGCGCCTTCCTTCGGTCGTACGTCACGCACCTGTCGGCCTACACCGAGCGTTACGCCGAGCCCGTGCCCCGGCGGCAACCACCGTTCGCCGGTGTCGTGATGATCTTCGGTTTCGGCGCGCCGCTCGCGCTGAGCGGGCCGCGGGGAGGCCGGCGGCTGGCGTCGTTCGCGGGCGGCCTGCACGACACCTACGTCGACACCACCACGGCCGGAACCGCCGAGGGGGTGCAGGTCAACCTCACACCGCTCGGGGCCAGACGGCTGCTCGGGGTGCCCATGCGGGAGCTGACCAACCGGGTGGTGTCGCTGGAGGAGGTGCTCGGGCCGTGGGCCACGACCACGGTCGAGCGGTTGGCACAGGCTTCCGGCCGGGCCGCCCGGCTCGCACTGCTGGACGAGGCGCTCAGCGAGCGGATCGACTCCGCGCCGGTCCCCGACCGCCGCGTCGGCTGGGCGTGGAGCCGCCTGGTCGCCACCCGTGGCGCGGTGTCCGTGGCCTCGATGGCCGCCGAGCTGGGGTGGAGCCACCGGCATCTGGTCTCCCGCTTCCACGACCAGGTCGGGCTGGCGCCGAAGGCCGCGGCCAGGGTGCTGCGCTTCGAGCACGCCACCGGCCGGCTGAGGTCCGGCATGTCCCTGGCCGACACCGCGGCCGTCTGCGGCTACTACGACCAGGCCCACATGAACCGCGACTTCAGGGCCATGGCCGGGGTCACCCCCCGCGAGCTGGCCGCGCCGCCGCGCACCCCCGGATGATCAGGTCAGATTTTTCCAAGCCCGGCCCCTCCCGCCGGTGACATCGTGGTGGTCACCGAACAGGAGGAGGAAACATGCGAACCGTGTATCCGCTGGTCCGCTACCACGACCCCGCCAAGGCCGTCGACTGGCTGGTCCAGGCATTCGGATTCGAGGTTCACGAGCTCGTCACGGCCGACGACGGGGGCGTCGGCCATGGTGAGCTGATCGTCGGCACCGGAATGATCATGACTGGTAGGGGCGAGCCCGGCGGCCCGGGGATCTACATCGCCGTGGACGACCCCGACGCCCACCACGACAGGGCCGTCGCGGCCGGAGCCGAGGTCGCCAGCGGGCTGGCCGACAAGGACTACGGCTCGCGCGATTACGCCTGCAAGGACCCGGAGGGCAACCTCTGGTACTTCGGGACGTACCGGCCCTGACTCCGCGGCGTCCCTGGTCAGGACCCGGGGCGGGGATGGCCCAGGACGTCGCGCGCCGCCGCCACGGCGGCCTGGCCGAAGCTGATGCCGCCGTCGTTGGGGGGTACGGCGCGGTGGGTCAGGACCCGGAAGCCGCCGAGCCCGAGGGCGCCGGCGAGGCGGTCAAGCAACAGGCGGTTCTGGAAGACCCCGCCGGACAGGGCGACCGTGCCGATCCCGGTGCTCTCGCGGATCCTGGCGCACGCCGCGGCGGTGACGGCGGCGAGCCCGTTGTGGAAGCGGGCGGAGACGAGCGCCGGGACCACCCCGGCGCGGGTCTCCTCGACGACCGCACGGACCAGATCCGCGACCTGGATCGTCACGAGCGACCCCTCGTCGAGGATCCGCGCCGGGTAGGCGCCGCCCTCGGCGGGGTCGGCCCGCTGCTCCAGGGCGATCGCGGCCTGTCCCTCGTATCCGGCGGTGTCGCGGAGCCCGAGGATCGCCGCCACCGCGTCGAACAGGCGGCCTGCGCTGGAGGTGAGCGGGGAGTTCGTCCCCGCTCTGGCCACGGCGAGCACCTCGTCCCAGCGTGTGCCGTGGCGCGTCCTGACCGGCAGGTCCTCGGGGAGCGCGGCACCGTACGCCGCGTCCAGGTGGGCGGCCGCCATCCGCCAGGGCTGCCTGATGGCCGCGGTACCGCCGGGCATCGGCACCGGCGCCAGGCGGCCGGCACGGGTGAAGCCGACGAGGTCGGCCACCAGGAGCTCACCACCCCAGATCGTGCCGTCGGTGCCGTAACCGAGACCGTCGAAGGCCACCCCGATGACCGGGCCGCTCTCGGCGTTGTCGGCCAGGCAGGAGGCGATGTGCGCGTGGTGGTGCTGCACCCCGGTCAGGTCCACCGACTCCAGATCGAGGGCGTACTTGGTGGACAGGTACTCGGGATGGAGGTCGTGCGCGACGAGACCGGGGGTGATGCCGAGCAGGCGCCCGAGGTGTTCGATCCCCTCGGTGAAGGAGCGCAGCGTCTCGTAGTTCTCCAGGTCGCCCATGTGCTGGGAGACGAAGGCGTACCCCCGCCTCGCGAGGCAGAACGTGCTCTTCAGCTCGGCACCGCAGGCGAGCACGGGCCGCCGGGCGGGCGGTGAGAGCCGCAGTGGCTCCGGGGCGTATCCCCGGGACCTGCGCAGCGGTAGCACCCGCCCTCGCGCGACGAGGACCACGGAGTCGTCGGCACGGATGTGGATCGGCCGGTCGTGGGTCAGGAAGGCGTCCGCGATCCCGGCGAGCCTGACGAGCGCGTCGCCGTCGCGGTGGGCGATGGGCTCATCGGAAAGGTTCCCGCTGGTGAGCACGTACGGCCGGGTGAACTCGGCGGCGAGCAGATGGTGCACCGGCGTGTACGGCAGCATGAGGCCGAGGGTGCGGTCGCCCGGCGCCACGGCTCCGGCCGGCGCGGCGCCGGAGCGGCGGGGCAGCAGCACGATCGGACGCCGCGGGCCGGTGAGCAGCCGCTCGCTCTCGTCGTCCAGTTCGCAGAGCGCGTGGGCGGCGCGCAGGTCGGGAACCATGATCGCGAACGGTCTGTCCTCGCGGCGCTTGCGAGCGCGGAGGGTCCTGGCGGCCTCCTCGTCCGCCGCGTCGACCGCCAGGTGGTACCCGCCGAGCCCCTTGACCGCCAGGACGCCGCCCGCCCGCAACACCTCCGCCGCCGCCACGATCGGATCGTCACCGCCGCCGTGGGGAGCGCCGCCGTCCAGCAGGCGCAGGACCGGGCCGCAGGCCGGGCAGCAGATCGGCTGGGCGTGGAACCTGCGGTCCGACGGGTCGAGATACTCCCTCTCGCACTCCCCGCACATGGCGAATCCGGCCATCGTGGTGGCGGGCCGGTCGTAGGGGAGGTCCCGGATGATGGTGAACCTCGGCCCGCAGTTGGTGCAGTTGACGAAAGGGTGGCGGTATCGCCGGTCGGCGGGGTCGAACAGCTCGCCCAGGCAGTCATCACATGTCGCGATATCAGGTGAGATAAGAGTGACCCGCTGATCTCCGTCCCGGCTGGCCGCGATGCGGAATCCGCGCTCTCCACGCGCCGGTATCGCGGTGGCCGTCATGCGGTGGATCACCGCCAGCGGCGGGGCCTGACCTCGCAGGTCCTCCTGGAACCGCGCGACGTCGCCGGGCACCCCCTCGGCCTCGATGAAAACGCCGTGGCCGTCGTTGCCCACCCATCCCGACAGCTCCAGCCGCCGGGCCAGGGAGTGGACATGGGGGCGGAAGCCCACCCCCTGCACGATCCCCTCGACCCTGATCCTGACGCGGACCCGCGCCCGCCCCGTGCCCATCCCGCCATCCTTCCCGCGCCCGGCGGGAACGCCTCAGGGCTCGCATGATCTGGACGGGAAGGTTACGTCGATGATCAGAGCTTTGCCGTTGATTGTCGAGCCAAGGGTGTCGGCCCTGAAACGGCCAACCGTAACGTAGCGACTACCGTGAAAAATACGGAGCGTTGACATGCCTGTCACACCGAGTACCCAAGCACCGTCCGCCGTCACCCCGGTCACGGAGGCGGAGGTCATCGCGGCCTTCGCGCGGCGGGAGCACGCCGGGCGCGCCCTGGCTGGAGACGTGGAGCGCATCGCACGTGCCGCCCGGGCCATGGCCGCCAGGTTCCACCTCGGCGGCAAGCTGATCGTTTTCGGCGACGGCGGCGCGGGCTCGGACGCGGCACACGTCGCGGTCGAGTTCATGCACCCGGTCATCGTGGGCAAGAGGGCGCTCGCGGCGGTGGCACTGAGCAACGACGCGACGACGGCCGGCCGGGACGGCGAGGGCGGCGGGGACGCCGCCGAGGTCTTCGCCCACCAGGTGCGCCACTGGGCGGACGCCTCCGACATGGCCCTGGGAATCTCCCGTGACGACCGGTGCGTGAGCGTCCCGCGAGGCTTGCGGACCGCTGGGGAACTGGGCCTGCTGACCATCGCCCTGACCGGCGGCGCAGGCCGTGAGGACGGGCACGGAGGCGAGGTGGCCGACCACGTCCTGGTCGCCGCGTCCGACGACCCTGCCGTGGTCAAGGAGGTCCACGTCACCGCCTACCACCTGCTGTGGGAGCTGGTCCATGTGTTCTTCGACCGGCTCGGCCCACCCGCGCAAGGGGCGTCCAGGTGAACGGGCCCGAGGACTGTACCGCCGGTGTCTGCATCACCTGCTCCGACCAGGCACTGCCGGTGCGGGTGGTCAGGCTGCTGGAGGGGGAGCTGGCGATCGTCGACGCCGGCGGGGTCCTCGAAGAGGTGAGCGTGGCACTGATCGACCCGGCGGTGGGCGACACCGTCCTCGTACACGCCAGGGAGGCCATCGCCGTGATCGCGCACGGGAACGAAGGGCGGGGGGACGACGATGAGCACGCTTGACGGAACGCCCGCGGAGGGCACCCGAGGGCTGTACCCCTTCCTCGACGAGTACGAGCACGAGCACGAGCACGCGGACCAGATTCCGGACACGGCGGAGGCGGAGACCGAGGCCAGGCGGTCGGCGGTGGAGAAGACCGGCGAGATCGTGCGGCTGCGCCGGTGGGTGGGTGCGGAGTCGGCGGCGGAGCTGGCGGCGTGCGCCGGGGAGATGGCGGCGAGGTTCGCCTCCGGCGGCCGGCTGTTCAGCTTCGGCAACGGCGGGAGCAGCACCGACGCCCAGGAGGTCGCCGCCGCCTTCCTGCACCCCCACCGCGGCCCGGCCCTGCCCGCGCTCTCCCTGACCGGTGACGTCGCCGTGGTCACCGCGCTCTCCAACGACGTCGGGTTCGAGGTGGTCTTCTCCAGGCAGCTCGCGGCGCTTGGCCGGCCTGGGGACATCGCCGTCGGCCTGTCCACGAGTGGCGGCTCCGCCAACGTCGTCCGGGCGTTCGAGGAGGCGGCCCGCCGGGACATGCTCACCGTCGGGCTGGCCGGCGGAGGGGGCGGCAGGCTGACCGAACTGTCCGAGCTGGGCGTTCTGGCCCACCTGTTCGTCGTCCCCTCCTCCTCGGTGCACCGGATCCAGGAGGCACAGACCACCCTCTACCACGTCCTGTGGGAGCTCACCCAGCACGCGCTCGGACCGGCACCGATCCCGCGGGCGCACGACCCCGGCTGAGAGCCGGCGTTCCCCCTCCCCCTTCACGTTCCACAGAAGACATCCACCAGGAGTGGGGAGACGTCATGGCAGCGCCGACAGACGCGGCAAGTAGCAGCTCTCCGGAGCAGCAGGAACCGACCGTCCACATACTGTGGATCAACGCCGGGATGAGTTGCGACGGTGACTCCGTCGCGCTCACCGCGGCGACGCAGCCGAGCATCGAGGAGATCGTGCTCGGCGCGCTTCCCGGGCTTCCCAAGGTGGCCGTGCACTGGCCTCTGATCGACTTCGAGTCCGGGCCGATGCAGGGCGCGGACGTCTTCATCGAGTGGTTCTTCAAGGCCTACCGCGGCGAACTGGATCCGTTCGTGCTGGTCGTCGAGGGCTCGATCCCGAACGAGGCGATCAAGCAGGAGGGTTACTGGTGCGGTTTCGGCAACAACCCCGACACCGGCCAGCCCATGACGACCAGCGAGTGGCTGGACCGGCTCGCCCCCAAGGCGACCGCGATCGTGTGCGCGGGCACCTGCTCGGCGTACGGCGGCATCCACGCGATGGCCGGGAACCCGACGGGGGCGATGGGCGTCGCCGACTACCTGGGCTGGGACTGGAGGTCCAAGGCGGGCCTGCCGATCGTCAACGTGCCCGGCTGCCCGATCCAGCCGGACAACCTCTCCGAGACGCTCCTCTACCTGCTCTACCAGGTCGCCGGGCAGGCGCCGATGATCCCGCTGGACGAGGCGCTGCGGCCGACGTGGCTGTTCGGCCAGACCGTCCACGAGGGCTGCGACCGCGGCGGCTACTACGAGCAGGGCCAGTTCGCCACCGAGTACGGCTCGCCGAAGTGCCTGGTGAAGATCGGCTGCTGGGGGCCGGTCGTCCGGTGCAACGTCCCCAAGCGCGGCTGGATGAACGGGATCGGCGGCTGCCCGAACGTGGGAGGCATCTGCATCGCCTGCACGATGCCGGGCTTCCCCGACAAGTTCATGCCGTTCATGGACGAGCCTCCCGGCGCCCTCATCTCCTCGACGGTGAGCGGCGCGTACGGGACGGTCATCCGGACCCTGCGCGGCATCACCTCCAAGACCGTCGAGAAGGAACCGAAATGGCGCCACAAGGGGCGCGAGCTGCTGACCGGCTACAAGGCGCCCTGGAGCTGACATGACGACATCGGAGCAGAACCCGGAACTCGTGGAGATGGCCTGGGACCCCATCACCAGGATCGTCGGGAGCCTCGGCATCTACTGCAAGATCGATTTCAAGAACCGGCAGGTCGCCGAGTGCTACAGCACCTCGTCGATCTTCCGCGGCTACAGCATCTTCATGAAGGGCAAGGACCCGCGCGACGCCCACTTCATCACCAGCCGCATCTGCGGGATCTGCGGCGACAACCACGCGACCTGCTCGGTCTACGCGCAGAACATGGCCTACGGGGTGCGGCCCCCGGCCCTGGGCGAGTGGATCGTCAACCTCGGCGAGGCCGCCGAGTACATGTTCGACCACAACATCTACCAGGAGAACCTGGTGGGGGTCGACTACTGCGAGAAGATGGTCCGCGAGACCAACCCCGGCGTGCTGGCGATGGCCGAGCGCACCGAGGCACCGCACGCGGGCGATCACGGTTACAAGACCATCGCCGACATCATGCGCTCGCTGAACCCGCTGGAGGGCGAGTTCTACCGCGAGGCGCTGGCGGTGAGCCGCACCACCCGGGAGATGTTCTGCCTCATGGAGGGCAGGCACGTACACCCCTCCACGCTCTACCCCGGCGGGGTCGGCACGGTCGCGACGGTGCAGTTGTTCACCGACTACCTGACCCGGCTGATGCGCTACGTGGAGTTCATGAAGCGGGTCGTGCCCATGCACGACGACCTGTTCGACTTCTTCTACCAGGCGCTGCCCGGCTACGAGGAGGTCGGCCGCAGGCGCGTGCTGCTGGGGTGCTGGGGAAGCTTCCAGGACCCCGCGCACTGCGACTACAACTACCTCAACATGAGCGACTGGGGTCGCGAGATGTTCGTCACGCCGGGGGTGATCGTCGACGGCAGGCTCGTCACCAACGACCTGGTCGACATCAACCTCGGCATCCGGATCCTGCTGGGCAGCTCCTACTACGACGACTGGCAGGGGCAGGAGCCGTTCGTCACCCACGACCCGCTGGGCAACCCGGTCGACATCCGGCACCCGTGGAACCAGCACACCATTCCGCACCCGCAGAAACGCGACTTCAGCGACAAGTACAGCTGGGTCATGTCGCCCCGCTGGTTCGACGGGGAGAACACGCTCGCGCTCGACACCGGCGGCGGGCCCATCGCCAGGCTCTGGTCGACGGCGCTGGCCGGCAAGGTCGACATCGGCTATGTCAGGTCCACCGGTCACAGCGTGGAGATCAACCTGCCGCGGACGGCGCTGAAACCGGAGAAGACCTTCGAGTGGAAGATCCCCGAGTACAAAGGCCAGCCGCTGTCCAACGCCCTGGAGCGCAACCGGGCCCGCACCTACTTCCAGGCCTACGCGGCGGCGTGCGCGCTGTACTTCGTCGAGCAGGGCCTGGCCGAGGTGCGCGCGGGCCGCACCCAGACCTGGGCGCCGTTCACGGTTCCCGACGAGACGATCAGCTGCGGCTTCACCGAGGCCGTGCGGGGCGTGCTGTCCCACCACATGGTGATCAGGGACGGGAAGATCGCCAACTACCACCCGTATCCACCGACCCCCTGGAACGCCAGCGTCCGCGACGTACACGGCACGCCGGGCCCCTACGAGGACGCGGTGCAGAACACACCGATCTTCGAGGAGAACCCGCCCGCGGACTTCAAGGGCATCGACATCATGCGCACCGTGCGGAGCTTCGATCCGTGCCTGCCGTGTGGGGTGCACATGTACCTCGGCGGCGGCGAGGAGCTCCGCAGGCTGCACACCCCGCACGCCTTCGACACCACCTGATCCAGCGGCCGCCGGGGGGCCGACCGTTCCCCGGCACCGGGAAGGGGGCCTGGGCAGATGCCGCAAGCCCATGACATCCGGGTGACCGGCGATCGCGTCGAGGCGCTGATCGCCGACCTCGGCACGCTGAGCGACGCCGTGACCCGCGCCAAGGCCGAGGACCTGGTACGGGCCCTTGTCGAGCTGTACGGCGCCGGTCTGGAGCGCGTCGTCGAGATCGTCACCGAGACCGAGGCGGCCGAGGTGCTGCGCCGCCTGGTCGGCGACCCGCTCGTGTCCGGCCTGCTGGTGCTGCACGACCTGCACCCGCTGAGCACGGCCGAGCGCGTTCGCGAGGCGCTGGACGGCGTACGGCCCTATCTGGGGTCGCACGAGGGCGGCGTGGAACTGCTCGGCGTGGGCGAGGACGGGATCGTGCGGCTCCGCCTGGAGGGCACCTGCCACGGCTGCCCGTCCTCGCGGCTCACCGTGACCGACGCCATCGAGCGGGCCATCGGCCAGGCCGCTCCCGAGGTGTCCGGGGTGGAGGTCGAGGGGGTGACCGACGACCGCTCGGAACTGTTGCAGATCCAGCGCCGCGCGCCCGGCCCGTGCCCGGTGCCGGAGCGGACGCCTGCGCCGGAACCGGTCTCGGGGCCGGTGTCGTGACGGCCACCGGGCTGCGCAGGTTCCGCGAGCCGCCCAGAAGGGGCGGTCCGCCGGTGCCGCTCTGCGAGCTGTGCGCGGAGCCTGCCGGCGAGGACCACGGCCACGTCGTGAACGTCGAGACCCGGGGACTGCTGTGCGCCTGCCGGGCCTGCCACCTGCTGTTCAGCCACGGCACGGGGGGCCGGGCACGCTACCGGGCCATCCCTCGACGCTACCTTCACGACCCGCGGTTCCCGCTGAGCTCGGCCGACTGGGACGAGATGCAGATCCCGGTCCGCACGGCGTTCTTCTTCCACAACTCCGTACTGGGCAGGACGGTCGCGTTCTACCCGAGCCCGGCGGGCGCCACCGAGTCGCTGCTGCCGCTGGAGACGTGGGAACGCGTCCTGACGGCCAACCCGGCGATGGCCGACATCCAGCCCGATGTGGAGGCGCTCCTGGTGGACCGCCGCCCCGACGGCGGCTTCGCCTGCCACCTGGTGCCGATCGACACCTGCTACGAGCTGGTCGGCCTGGTGCGGTTGCACTGGAAGGGCTTCGACGGCGGCCAGGAGGCGCGGCAGGCCATGGAGGGCTTCTTCGCCGACCTGCGCGGCCGCAGTCGCACCGTACCGCCCACGCCCGAGGCGTCCGGTACTTCCCGGCCAAGGGGCTGTGACGGCCGTGGCTGAGCTCGCGTTCGACTGCGTGGGCGTCCGGGCGGAGGCGTACGCCGCCTTCCCGACGCTCGTCTTCCGGCTGCGTGTCACCGACCCCTCCCCCGACGGGGTGCACACCATCGCGCTCCGCTGCCAGATCCGGGTGGAGCCGCATCTGAGGCGCTACGGCGATGCCGAGGCGGAGTTGCTCGGCGACCTGTTCGGTGACCCGGCCCGGTGGGGCGACACGCTGAAGCCCCTGCAGTTCGCCAACGTCTCGGTCATGGTCCCGGCGTTCACCGGAAGTACCGAGGTCGACCTGCCGGTGCCCTGCGGCTACGACCTGGAGGTGGCCGCGGGCAGGTACTTCGCCGCGCTGGACGAGGGCGAGATCCCGATGCTCATGCTCTTCAGCGGGACCGTGTTCGCCAGGACGCCGGGTGGCTTCTCGGTGAGCCAGGTGCCCTGGCACCACGAGGCCCGCTGCCGGCTGCCGGTGGTGGTGTGGCGGGAGCTCATGGACCGCTACTTCCCGGATTCCGGGTGGCTGCGGCTGCGGCGCGACACGCTTCGGGAACTCAGCCGCTTCAAGTCCACCCGCGCCCTGGCCACCTGGGACGAGACCCTGGAACTACTGCTCAAGGAGGCGCGACGATGAGCGTGCCGATGGACATCGCCCGGCGGGTGGCGGACGCGGTGCTGTACGAGGGTTACCTGCTCTATCCCTACCGCGCCTCGGCGGCCAAGAACCAGGTGCGCTGGCAGTTCGGGGTGCTCGTCCCGCCGGGGTTCACCGCGACCGCCGAGCACCCGGCCAGCGTGACCGAATGCCTCCTGGAGGGGGCCACATACGCCGTGGCGCACCTGAGCCTGCGCTTCCTCCACCTCAGAACGCGCAGCGTCGAGCGCGCCGAGGACGACGGCTACTGGCCGGTCCAGCAGCTGCGGAACGGCCAGCGGACCTACCTCAGCTTCGACGAGGCGACCGAGCGGGAGGTGGAGACGGTGCTCCCCATCGCCGGCCTGCTCGACGCCCCCGAGCGGGTGATCGAGGTACGGATTCCCGGGGACCGCGTGATCGAGCCGATCGTGGCATCGTCCGGAGAGGTCGTGGGGCGCGTCGTCTCCGAACACCTGCCGCTCCACGCCGAGCTCAGGGTCTCCGCCGAACTGGTGCCCGGCCCCTATGACCTGGTCAAGCTGCGCGCCCGGGTGGCGAACACCGACGACTGGAAACCGCTGGGCGCGCCACGCGAGCAGGCGCTGCGGCACTCGCTGATCTCGGCGCACCTGCTCATCGCGGTGACCGCCGGGGCCTTCGTCTCCCTGCTCGACCCGCCGGAATGGGCACGGCCGGCCGTGGAGACCTGCCGCAACGAGCACACCTGGCCCGTACTCGTGGGCGAGCCCGGTCACCGGGACGTGATGCTCTCCTCGCCGATCATCCTCTACGACCACCCGGACATCGCTCCGGAGAGCCCCGGCACCCTGTTCGACTCCACGGAGATCGACGAGATGCTCCACCTCCGCACGCTCACCCTCACCGACGAGGAGACGCGGGAGGCTCGGGCGACCGACCCCCGGGTGGCCGAGCTCATCGACATGGTCAGCGGCATGCCGCCCGAGCTGGTGGAGCGGCTGCACGGCGCGATCCGCTCGGTGGACGCGACCACGGACCCGCGGCCCGGCGAGCCTCCGCGGCAGGAGGGGGACTTCCAGAACCGGCCGGAGGTTCCCACGCCCTGGTGGGACCCCGCAGGCGATGCCACGGTCTCGCCGGAGACCGACAGCGTGACGGTCTGCGGGGTGGCCGTCTCCAGGGGCAGCAGGGTCCGGCTGGTTCCCGGCAGGCGGCGCGCCGACGCCCATGACATGTTCCTGGCCGGCAGGACCGCACGCGTCGAGGCGGTGCTCCTCGATCTCGACGGCGCCCACCACCTGGCCGTCACCCTCGACGAGGACCCGGGCGCCGACCTGCACCGATCACACGGCCGCTTCCTCTACTTCGCCCCCGACGAGGTCGAGCCGCTCCCGGACGACTCGCTCACCGGCGGCTCGGCCCTGGGCGGGCCGGCCTCGGGCGGGCCGGCCTCGGAGGGATCGCTCGACGGGGAGGCCGGCGCATGAGGATCCTGGTGGCCGGTGTGGGGAACGTCTTCCTCGGCGACGACGGCTTCGGGGTCGCGGTGGCCAGGCACCTGGCGGACATCGACCTGCCCGACGAGATCGAGCTGCGGGATTTCGGCATCCGGGGAATCCACCTGGCCTACGAGCTGACCGGCGGCGGGTACGACAGCACGATCCTCATCGACGCGGTATCCCGCGACGGCCCGCCCGGCACCCTGTACGTCCTCGAACCGGCGGCGGGCGAGAGGCCGGGCTCCTTCGCCGACGCGCACTCGATGACACCCGAGACCGTGCTGTCGCTGGTGAACACGCTCGGTGGCGGAGCAGGTCGCGTCCTGCTCGTCGGCTGCCAGCCCGCCGACACCTCGCCGGGCATGGAGCTCAGCGCGCCGGTCGCGGACGCCGTCGGCAGGGCGGCGGACCTGGTCGTCGAGCTGGCCGGGCAACAGATCGCGATGGCACTCGTCACCGCGGGTCACGAGGAGGAACGAACATGTTGAAACGCCTTCTGGCCGGGTCGGTGCTGGCGGGAGCGGCCGTACTGCTCTACCTGACACTTCCCGATATCAAGCGCTATCTGAGGATGCGCAGCATGTGACACATCCAGCCACTGGGACATCGAGCTCGAACGAGAGGGAACAGCCGTGCACGAATTCGGGATCGCCGAGGCGATCCTCACCGCTGTGGAGAAACGGGCGGACGGCAGGAGGGTGCGGCGGGCGCGAGTGCACGCGGGTGCCCTGCTCCGCGTCACCGAACCGGTGATCAACCAGGCGTTCTCCGCGATCGCCGACGGGTCCGTGGCCGAGGGCGCCCAGGTGGACCTGGTCATCGTCCCGGTGCGGATGACCTGCCGCTCCTGCGGGAGCACGTCCACCTCCGTCGACCCCTTCGCCGTCTGCGCGGGGTGCGGCGGCACCGATATCGACACCGAGGGCGGCGACGACCTCGTCCTCGAATCCATCCAGATGGCGGAGGCCGCTCATGTGCCTGGGAATTCCCGGGGAGATCGTGGAGATCCTGTCCGACCGTCCTGATCTGGCCATGGTCGACGTCAGCGGCGTCAAGCGCGCCATCAACATCGGCCTGTTGGAGGGCGAGTTCGTGGTACCCGGCGACTGGATCCTCATCCACGTCGGGTTCGCGCTGTCGAAGATCGACGAGGTGGAGGCCAGGGCCGCGCTCGACTTCCTGGAGAGCATCGGCCAGGCGTACGAGGACGAGATCGCGGCCCTCCGAGAATCCATGATCGAAGAAGGGTGAGGGTTGATGCGTTTCGTCGACGAGTACCGCGACGCGGAGAAGGCCCGGATGCTCGCCGCGCGGATCGCCGCACTCTGCGAGCCGGGCCGCGACTACAAGTTCATGGAGGTGTGCGGCGGGCACACCCACACGATCTACAAGCACGGCCTGGAGGACTACCTGCCCGAGGCCGTCACGCTGGTGCACGGCCCCGGCTGCCCGGTCTGCGTCATCCCCATGGGACGGATGGACGACGCCATCCACATCGCCGAGCAGCCAGACGTGATCATGACGTCGTTCGGCGACATGATGCGGGTACCCGGCGGGAACGGCTCCTTCCTCGACGCCAAGGCGCGGGGCGCCGACATCCGGCTGGTCTACTCCCCGCTGGACGCGCTGAAGATCGCCCGGCAGAACCCCGGCAGGCGCGTGGTCTTCATGGCCATCGGGTTCGAGACCACGGCGCCCTCGACGGCGATGACCGTCCTGCGCGCCGAAGCCGAGGGGATCGAGAACTTCTCGATCTTCTGCAACCACGTGACGATCATCCCCGCGATCAAGGCGATCCTGGACTCCCCCGACCTGCGTCTGGACGGGTTCATCGGCCCCGGCCACGTCTCCACCGTGATCGGCTGCCGGCCGTACGGGTTCATCTCGCGTGGCTACGGCAAGCCCTTGGTGGTGGCCGGTTTCGAGCCGCTGGACCTGTTGCACACGGTCTACCGCCTCCTCGCGCAACTGGCCGAGGGACGCTCCGAGGTGGAGAACCAGTACTCCCGGGTGGTCCCGTGGGACGGTAACCCCAAGGCTCTGCACGTCATCAACCAGGTGATGGAGCTGCGACCGTACTTTGAGTGGCGCGGGCTGGGGTTCATCTCCCAGTCGGCCCTCAGGGTCACCGAACGGTACGCCGCCTTCGACGCCGAGCGGATCTTCCAGATTCCCGGCGGGCGGGTGGCCGACCCGAAGGCGTGCCAGTGCGGCGAGGTGCTCAAGGGAGTGCTCAAGCCCTGGGAGTGCAAGGTGTTCGGCACCGCGTGCACCCCGGAGACACCGATCGGCACGTGCATGGTCTCGTCCGAGGGCGCCTGCGCGGCGTACTACAACTTCGGCCGGTTCTCGCGCGAGCGCGTCAGGGAGGCGACCCGGAGGTGAACGACGGGGAGGGGTACACCGGGGAGCAGCGGGTCCTGGACCGGACGAGAGAGGCGGGCGGCCCGGACACATCCGACCGGGAGCGGCAGGTCCTGGACCGGATCGAGCGGGTGCGGCGTCGCAAGGCGCGCGTCCGGGAGGACCGCATCACCCTGGCGCACGGCGCGGGCGGCAAGGCCACACACACCCTGATCGAGGCGGTGTTCCTGGAATCGTTCCGCAACCCGATGCTGGAGCCCCTGGAGGACGGCGCGGTCGCCGACGGGCTCGCCTTCACCACCGACTCGTTCGTGGTGACGCCGCTGTTCTTCCCCGGGGGCGACATCGGCGACCTCGCGGTGAACGGCACGGTCAACGACCTGGCCATGTGCGGGGCCCGCCCCCGCTACCTGTCGGCCGGATTCATCCTGGAAGAGGGCTTCCCCGTCGCCGACCTGCGGCGCATCACCGCCTCGATGGCCCAGGCGGCGCGGGCGGCGGGTGTGTGGATCGTCACCGGCGACACCAAGGTCGTGCAGCGGGGCAAGGCCGACGGCTGCTACGTGACCACCTCCGGCATCGGGACGCTGGAGCGGCCCATCCGGCTGAGCGCCGCCGCCGCGCGGCCGGGTGACGCGGTCATCGTGTCCGGGCCGATCGGCGAGCACGGGATCACCGTCATGCTGGCCCGGGGAGAGCTCGACATCGAAGCCGACCTGCGCTCCGACACCGCACCGCTCAACGCCCTCACCGACCTGCTGCTGGACGCCTGCGAGGGCGGCGCGGTGCGGTGCCTGCGCGACGCGACCCGCGGCGGGGTGGCGACGATCGTCAACGAGATAGCCGGTGCCTCGCAGGTCGCCGTCGTGCTCGACGAGGAGGCCGTACCGGTCCGCCCGGCGGTGCGAGGGGCGTGCGAGTTGCTGGGGATCGACCCGCTCTACGTCGCCTGCGAGGGCCGGATGGTCACGGTGGTGGCCGGGGAGTTCGCCGACGCGGCACTGGCCGCCCTCCGCTCCCACCCGCTCGGCTCCGAGGCGGCGATCATCGGACGGATCAACGACGACCCGCCGGGGCTGGTCCTGCTGAGGACCTCCTTCGGGGGCACCCGGATCGTCGACCTGCTGGTCGGCGACCCGCTACCGAGAATCTGCTGAGCACCAGCGAATCCATGAGGTTTCACGACATGAGCAAGAAAAACAAACCCGAACACCCGAGCGGGCAGGACAAGGACACGTCGAGGGAGCGCGGCCGCTCCCCCGGCGTGAGCCACGCGAGCGAGGAGGTGGTGCGATCCGGCAACCTGGCCTTCGGACACCCGCCGGGCGACAGGGGACCCGGGCGCGTGGTCTCCGACGAGGAACGCGAGGGCGTCCCCGCCACCGACACCGAGGCCCGGTCCGCCCGCGGTGCCGGCGCCGGCGAGCAGCGCGGCGCCGAGGAGATCGCCGCCCGCAAAGGCGAGAAGGGCCGCGAGAAGGTCGGCACCGGCAAGAAGGGACGCCCCTACGGTGTCTCCCATCCCGAGGACGCCACCGGGGTCAACCCCCGGAAACCCGGGCCGTGACTCCTCCGCTCCCCGCTGGGAGCGACGGCCGAGCCCTGGCCGTTTCGAACCCGGAAACCACGGCAGGAGGCGATTCGCCTGCCGGGTAAACCCGGCAGTCCCCTCGCTCGCGCGTGCTCTGGCCGGGCCGGCCGTCGACCCGGCGAGGGCTCGCGGTCACCGCGCTAGCGGGGGAAGACGATCGTCTTGTGGCCGTCGAGCAGGACGCGCTGCTCGGTGTGCCAGCGGACGGCGCGGGCCAGGGCCTGGCACTCGACGTCACGGCCGATGGCGGCGAGGTCGTCCGCGGAGTGGGTGTGGTTGACCCGGGCGACCTCCTGCTCGATGATCGGCCCTTCGTCGAGGTCGGCGGTCACGTAGTGCGCGGTCGCGCCAATCAGCTTCACGCCGCGGGAGTGCGCCTGGTGGTAGGGCTTGGCGCCCTTGAACGACGGCAGGAACGAGTGGTGGATATTGATCACGTTGCCCGCGAGCTTGACGCAGAGGTCCTCGGAGAGCACCTGCATGTAGCGGGCGAGCACCACGAGGTCGGCCCGGTAGTGATCGACGAGGGTCAGCACCTCCGCCTCCTGCCTGGCCTTGGTCTCGGGAGTGACCGGCAGGTGGTGGTAGTCGATGCCGTACGACTGGGTCAGCGGCCGCAGATCCGGATGGTTGGAGACGACCGCGACGATCTCGATGTCGAGCAGGCCCGAACGCGTCCGGTAGAGCAGGTCGTTCAGGCAGTGGCCGAACTTGCTGACCATCACCAGCACGCGCGGCTTGACGGACGCCTCCCGCAGCTTGAAATCCATGCCGAACTCGGGGGCGAGCGCCGCGAAGGCCTCGCGCAGTTCCCCGTCGGGCAGCGGAGAGGCGAACTGCACCCGCATGAAGAACCGCTCGGTCACGGCATCACCGAACTGCTGGCTCTCGATGATGTTGCAGCCCCGTCCGGCCAGGAGACCGGAGACCGCCGCCACCACGCCAGGACGGTCCGGGCAGGACAGCGTCAACACAAACTCGGCCCTGGAACTCATGCCTTCACCCTTGAGCTGGAGAGGTCGGATCGTAAGGTACTTCCACCTGACCTGGGCAGAGTACAGCGAATCCCGGCGCCACACCCAGTCGCTCGGCACGCGGCGAGCCAGGAGGTACGGAGAGCCGCCCGGCCCCGGATCCGGCGGTGATAGCGTCCCTGACCTATGAACGCCCCTCAGCCGAACGACCGCCCCGCCGCCCGGGTGATCTGTGTGGACTCCTTGGGCCGGGTGCTTCTCATGCACTGGCGTGACACCGTCAGCGGCCAGAGCCTGTGGGAGCCGCCAGGCGGCGGCATTGACCCGGGCGAGACCCCCCTTGACGCGGCACGGCGGGAGCTGACGGAGGAGACGGGCCTGCCCGGCGAGGCGGTCATGGACCACTGGGTGCCGGTACGTCGCGATTTCCACTGGCTCGGCGTCCACTACGCCAAGACCGAACGGTTCTACCTGGCCAGGTTCGAGAGCACTCCCGAGGTGGGCCCGGGGTCGTTCAGCGCCGAAGAGAACACCACCTACCTGGGCTCCGGCTGGTTCTCAACGGAGGAGATGGCCGACCTGCCCGACCGCCTGGAGCCCCCGGACCTGCCGGAGGTCGTCTCCCGCGTCACCCGACTGGGGTGAGCCGGCCATCGAGCACGCCCGGGAATCCCGTGCGGCACGGCCCTCGATCTCGAAGATCGAGGGCCGCGGTCGTCGGGGAACGATTCTTCCGAGCGGGGAGAATCTCACCCCTTGTGGATGGCGCCGGCAATGCCACCGAGCCTGGACACGCCAAATTTGTGAACAATGATCTTTTTCATCGCACTCACCCGAGGACGGCGATAGCCACGAAGAACAAGTATTCGGATATTTCCGAAATTGGCAATGCCAAATAACAAATTGGTCTAAATTCGAGTCACTGCATTAGTGTGGACATAGCGACTATCAGCTCTTTTTCTCCATAAACCACCACAGACCCCCCTCGCTCTTCCCTGCGGATCTCGCGCCACCCGAACTTGCGATAGAGCTCCATCGCCGCGGGCTGGCTCAGAGTGGTATCCCCACGGAGCCTTACGTAGCCGAGCTCAATCGCCCGCGTCTCCAGTGCGACGACCATCTGGGCACCGAACCCGCGACGCTGGAACTCCGGATGAACCCGCATGCGGCACATCTCGGCGGTCTGATCGTCAACACGACGGAGCCCGCCCATCGTGACGATACGCCCGTCAGGCGTCTCACCCACGAGGAACTCTCCCCGATCCGCGAGGTAGATCTCGTGGATCCTGGGGAAGTCGTCCTCGTAGTAGACGCCGTCTCCCGGCGCGAGACCGACCTGGGCGAGGCATATCTGGTGGAGCGCCCAGACGGATTCGATGTCGGACCAGCGATAACGCCGAAGCCTCGGCCTCAACTGCCACCCCCGTCGGCCACCGCGTCGTCCGTCCACGCGCTGCGACCGCGCAGCGATTCCAGGTAGACCTTGAGCTTGGGATGCCCGGGAGCCTTCACCTCGGCCTGCCTGCCCACCTCGTGGGCGCGCTGCATGAGGATGTCGGGCCTGCACGCCTCGTCGAGACCCGAGATCGTACTCTGGGCGATCTCCAGCGCCTCGTCCACATCGCCCTCAAGGATCTTGCACTGGGCACGGTCGAACTTGATGAAGGTCGGGTCGAGCCAGTCGGTCGGGCCGTACTTGGTGAGCGCCTGTTCCAGGATGAGGTCGGCCTCCATCGCCTGCCCGAGCTTGACCAGCGCGTCTCCCTGGTGAAAGTAGAGCTGGCGCTCGGTGTAACCGAAGGTCGCGTCGTCCTGGTCCGCGGCGGTCATCTGGGAGAAGGCCGCCCTGGCCCGGGACAGCGCCCGCTTCGCCTGGTCGACCACGTCCTTCTTGCCCGCACCCGACATCATCGCCAGTGCACGGGCCTCGACCACCGGGGCCATGGCCTGGGCCGCGCAGGGCGTCTGCCCTGCCAGGTCCCGGCTCTTCTTCGCGAGGTTGAGCGCCTCACGCGGGTCACCGTAGTAGAGCGGGACCAGAGCCTCCCTGGCCGTGACCCACGCCCGCAGCGCGCGGTCGCCGGTCTCGTCCGCGGCGGTCCTGCCGGTCCTGAAGAAGGATCGGGCGAGCCTGTGGTCGCCGAGATTGACCATGATCATGCCGCTCAGGCCGGCCAGCTGGGCCGCCATGCGGCACAACCGTTCCTGCAGGTCGACCGGCTGGCGCCGTTCCATGGCCTTGCGCACCGCGCTGAACTCCAGCATCACGTCGCACAGCAGCCTGAGCGGGGGAGTGTTCATGTACTGGCGGCCGAAGCCGATGGTGGATTCCTCCCACTGGTCGAGCATCGCGGGCGAGACGGTGGCCGAAACCAGCGTGTCGTCCATCCTTCTGCGGATGCTCTCCACCGATCCAAGCACCTGTCCGTCCAGCACGATGCCGCTGCCGGCCAGGAGTTGTAAGAGTGTCCTCCGTAACACGTTCTCGTCCTCCTCGCCCCCGTCCGCGGAAAGGTCCAAACCGATCGGCTGGATCAACAGCTCGCGCGGATCAGGGGATGTGTCGGGTCTTCCGTCCTGGAGATCGCCTCGGACGACACCGGGCATCCTGTGGCCGTGGCCGCAGATGCACGGGCCGTCGTACCCGAGGGAGGCCGGCTCGACTCGGTAGGCGGAGCACAGGTAGTGCAGATACTCGGGACCGGGCCGCTTCAGCCCGCTCTCGTACGCGGACAGGAGCGTCTCACCGATGCCGGGGGCCGACTTGCCGTCGCGTTCGAACAGCGCCCGTATCTGTTCGATGACGTCCGCGAGGGCGACACCATGTGCCAGGCGGTGACCTTTAACCCGTGTAGTCCCGAATTGTGAATTGCATTTCTCGTAGATTTCCTCGGCTATCTGCGCCGAGGACTTCCCGACGGCCAGGCCACGGGCCCGGACCTGCCGCGCTAGTTCTGTCTCCCTGTGCTGCCTGCCGGACATACCGGCCCCTCTCTCGTGACCAGCTGGGCTGGCTGGCACATTTAGTCCCGACCGGTCCTCTCTCTCCCTTGACACACTGTGATCTCTTCGTCGCACTGTGCCTACCGAGAATGATGGACCACGTTTGACTCATCCGGAACGCGCTAATAAAGCCATCGGCTAAGAATCGTCCTCCGGCGGACTGTTTCTTTCAACCTACTTGGCACAACGCCCACCCTGAACTGGGTTTTCCCTGAATTGACCCACAGGGCCGCCGTGAGTCATCTTTGGCGGGCAGCACCGAAGGCGTGATCGAGCGAACACGATTCGGTGCCGGCAAACCGAAACCACGAGGAGGGGCGAGGTGGGTGAAGACGATTTCCGGCACCTGGAACGACTGGTGACGGAGCTTGACTGCCGCGGGCTGCACGCCCGTGTGGTGCGGACCCACTCCGGTCGTGCGTTCGTGCGTGTGATCAACCCGAAGGCGACCAGCCTCGCGGAGAACGTCACCTGCCGAGCACACGCCACCCCCAACCACCGGGATTGGTACTACTGGTGGTCCTGGGGTGAACGGATGCACACGGTGGAAGACCCAGCCGGTGCCGCGACCAAGGTCGCACGCGTACTCGCCGCGGTAGGGGAATGAGGTGAGCGGTGCGGAGGGCTTCACCCGCCCGATGCGCCGTACCTACCACGGCCCGGCGGAGCCGACGGGATGACCGGTGCGGAGCGTCCTCGGACGCTGGTCACCCCGTCGGCTCCGAATCGTCGGACCGGCCGGACCGGTCCGCACGAACCGGATCAGCGGACCGCCCGGCCGTGCCGCGCTCCATGAGGGACCGCCGGCCGGGCAGGCGCGGACTCCCAACGGTGAAACCGCGGAGGCTCTCGCGAGCCGAAGCCCACGAACTGCCGTAAGGCAAAGGCTGCCGCCTGGTCTCTCGTCCGGGCGGTGACCGGAGGGATCCCCCTCGGGAACGGCACGGGACACGCTTCCGGGTGCGTGTCCCGTCCGGGCCGCCCGTCACCGGGGCATCCGGGTCCGCCTCCGCGGCCCCAGATCCGGATGTCCCCGTCTTCCCCGGCGTAATGTGACGGAGGCCGGTTCGATCGGCAATATGGGTAGGTCGCATGACTCGCCCATCTGACTCGTCGATCCGATCCGAGAGGGATCCACTCCGTGTTCCTGCTTTCCCCCACGCCCGTCCCCAGCCCCACCCCCAGCTTGACTCCCAGCATGACCCCCGGCGTCACCTCGACCCCCGACCCCGGAGTCGTGGTTGAGGAGCTTCTCGACATGAGCGCAGGTCTGACAAAGGGATGCGGGGACGGCGGAGGAGTGATCTGCGACTTCGTGCAGATGATCATCCCCGTGAGCTGGGCGGCTCCCGCGATCGCAGGCATGATCGCCATCGCGCTGGTCGTGGTCATCGCGTTGCTTCTGCGCAACGTGGCGCACCGGCTGATCAGCCGGGTGGTGCGGAAGGCCTCCTCCGAGCGCGCGTCCCTGGCGGGGCGGCTGCGCGGCAGGGAGGCGGTGACCCCGGAGGGCCTCGACGCGATCGTGGCCGAGCGGCGCAGACAGCGGGCCGAGACCATCGGTTCCGTGCTCAAGCCGGTCGCCTCGATCATCATCCTGGGCACCGCCGCGCTGACCGTCCTGGAGCGGCTCTCCGTCCCCATCGCCCCCCTGCTGACCAGCGTGGGCATTCTGGGCGTGGCGGTCGGCTTCGGCGCCCAGGAACTCGTCAAGGACTTCATCGCGGGCATGTTCATGCTTTTGGAGGACCAGTACGGCGTGGGCGACGTGATCGACACGGGCACCGCGATCGGCACCGTGGAGGCCGTCACCCTGCGCATCACCCGCCTGCGCGACAGCGACGGCCGGGTCTGGTACATCCGTAACGGCACCATCACCCGCGTCGGCAACGAGTCCCAGGGTTGGTCCCGCGCCACCGTCGACGTGCCCGTGGCCTACGCCTCCGACATCCCCGCGGTCCGCGACCTGCTCAAGCAGGTCGCGGACGAGATATGGACCGACCTCGCCTTCCGCGACTCCATCATCGTCGAGGAGCCGCAGGTCTGGGGTATCGAGCAGATCTCCGACACCGCCGTCATCTTCAGGATCAGTGTCAAGACCATCCCCTCCCGGCAGGCGGAGGTCGCCCGCGAGCTCCGTATCCGGGTCAAGTCCGCCCTCGACCGAGCCGAAATCCCGATCGCCGGCTGACGTCAATTAGGCTGGAGGCGTGTCCGTTACCCCCGGGGAATCCCAGTCCTTCTACGACGCCGTCGGCGGTGAAGAGACCTTCAGGCGTCTCGTGCACCACTTCTACCAGGGAGTGGCGGCCGATCCGGTGCTACGGCCGCTTTATCCCGAAGATGATCTCGACGGGGCCGAAGAGCGGCTGCGCCTGTTCCTCATCCAGTACTGGGGCGGTCCCAGCACCTACAGCGCGCAGCGGGGCCACCCGCGCCTGCGGATGCGGCACAACCCGTTCGTCATCCGCTCGGTCGAGCACGACGCCTGGCTCAGGCACATGCACGACGCGGTGCTCTCCCTGAAGCTCCCCGAGGACCTGGAGAAACGTCTCTGGGACTATCTCGTGTACGCGGCGAGCAGCATGATCAACGCCCCTGACGCATAAACATCGTCAAGCGGGGGCAGTCCAAAGCACATGGAATCCCCCTGGTGGCGTGATGCCGTCGTCTACGAGATCTACGTTCGCAGCTTCGCCGACGCCTCCGGAGACGGCGTCGGCGATCTGCCCGGCATCCGGCAGCGCCTGCCGTACCTCGCAGAACTCGGTGTGGACGCGATCTGGCTGACCCCCTTCTACCGCTCCCCCATGGCCGACGGCGGCTACGACGTGGCCGACTACCGTGACGTCGACCCCCTCTTCGGCACGCTCGCCGACTTCGACGAGCTCGTCGCCGAGGCGCATCGGCTCGGTCTCCGGGTGATCGTGGACATCGTCCCGAATCACAGCTCCTCGGCTCACGAGTGGTTCCAGGCCGCGCTGCGCGGTGAGGGACGCGATCGCTACATCTTCCGTGACGGCGGTGATCTGCCTCCCAACAACTGGCAGTCGACCTTCAGCGGCCCGGCCTGGACCAGGACCCCCGAGGGACAGTGGTACCTGCACCTTTTCGCCGCGGAACAACCTGACTTCAACTGGCGCAACCCCGAGGTGCACGCCGAGTTCCTCGACGTGCTGCGGTTCTGGCTCGACCGGGGGGTGGACGGGTTCAGGATCGACGTGGCGATGGGCCTGTACAAGGCCGAGGACCTGCCGGACACCCCGCCGCAGGATCAGGCGTTCAAGGCCGAGTCGCCGATCTGGGGACGACCCGAGGTGCACGAGGTCTACCGCGCCTGGCGCAAGGTGCTCGACTCCTACGACGGCGAGCGGGTGGCGGTCGGCGAGGTCTGGACCGACTCCGTCGAGGATCTCGCGCTCTACCTCCGCCCCGACGAGCTCCACCAGAGCTTCAACTTCGCCTGGCTGGAGGCCCCCTGGTCCGGACCCGCGTTCAAGAAGATCATCGATGACACACTGGCCGCGGTGACCGCTCCCACCTGGGTGCTCTCCAACCACGACGTGGTCCGCCATGTGACCCGGTACGGCGACGGCCTGACCAACTCCACCACGGGCCTGGCCCGCGCCCGCGCGGCGCTGCTCGCCATGCTCGCCCTACCGGGCTCCGCATATCTCTACCAGGGGGAGGAACTGGGCCTCCCCGAGGTGAAGAATCTTCCTCCACAGGCCCGTCAGGACCCCATCTTCGCCCGTTCCAAGGGAGAGCTGCCCGGCCGCGACGGCTGCCGGGTTCCCCTCCCCTGGTCCGGCATGGCCGAACCGTACGGCTTCTCGCCCGATGGAACACGGTCCTGGCTGCCCCAGCCCGTCGAGTGGGCCGTGCTCTCCGCCGAGCGCCAGTCGAGCGACCCCGGCTCAACGCTGAGCTTCTACCAGGAGGTCCTGCGGGTCCGCCGCGGCCTCCGCGGCACGTTGCCCGAAGAGATCATCTGGCAGGAGAGCGCCGAGGACGCCCTCATCTTCAACCGGGGTTCCCTGATCTGCGCCGTCAACTGCGGTTCCCAACCGGTGCGACTGCCCCCGCACGACCGCGTCCTGATCGGCAGCGCCCCGGTGGAGGGCCACCTGCTCCTGCCGGACAGCGCGGTCTGGCTGTACGCCCCCGAGGTCTGACGGCTTTCGGCGGGGGGGGGGGGGCCGGGCACCGCCCGCCGGTCCGGGGGGGGGTGTGCGGGGGCGGCCACG
>NZ_JBEXGU010000131.1:0-26852 GCF_040607515.1 Streptosporangium sp. NPDC005286
GCTCTCCGATTTCGAGGAGGCGGAGGGTGGCCGTGCGCACCAGGTCGGCGGCTACTCCGACGCCCTGCGATCACCGATCGAAGTCGCGGCCGCGTACGAGGCTGGGCTGAAACCAAAGGATCCCGGCTTCGCGGCGGAGGCCTCCCATAACTTCACTCGGCGATCTCGGCCAGGTAGGCGCGGATCGGCGCGGCGGTCAGCGCGCCGATCGGTCGCCGTGGTGGGCGGCGAACTGCATCAGGTCGCCGCGGTAGGCGCGCCGGGTGTGCGCGGAGGCGCTGGCGTTGGCCAGGTCGGTGAGGAAATCGTCGAGGTGCGCCGCGAGCGGGTGGGCACGGCCGAGCTGCTCGATGATGACCGGATCCAACGTGCCGCCTCCACTGTCCGCGAAGTTGCCAGATAACCGGGAAGCGAAGCCCCCGCGTCGAACGACAGTCGCCCAGCTCACGCCCGGCCGATGATCGCTATCTTGCCGGATAACCGAGATTATCCCTTAACTCTCCCCGCAGGGCCGTGCCCGGCTCGCTCAGTTGTCCGGATTCGGACGGCCTTTCGAGGGTGACCGGCATGCGTGCTGGGAGGACGCTGAGGTTCACAGGCAGACCTCTGGCGCTAGGAGAAGTCCAGAACATGGCCAAAACCACCGGCAACGCCATGAAGTACTACTACTCCAACACGGAGTACCCCGCCGACCCCGACGGAATCCTCACCCCGACCCTGTGCCCGTCCAACGAGAAGTGGCCCGACGGTCATGTGCTGGCCGCCTCAACCCTGTCGAACAAGGACGGGATGAACGACCCGACCGGTGCAGGCTACTTCCCCTGCGTGCATGATGGCAGCCTGCAGGCGCTCGTCCCCGGTCATATCACCGGCAACACCTGCACCGTCTACGCGTGGGCCACCGGCGAGAGCATCTCCGGCGGCTGGCACCCGGGCGAGGTCGCCTACATCCTCACCGAGAACCTCGTCTTCGACTACCAGGTACAGGTCCAGATGGGCACGGTGCAAGGGGCGGGGACCGACGCCGACGTCTACATCGCCCTGCAGGGCGCGAACGGATCCACTAGCCCGCAACTGCTCGACAGCGACGACACCAACGACTTCGAGGCCGGCGGGCTGTACACCTACGACCTGTACCACGTGGACAGCGTGGGCGCGCTGACCAGCATCCAGATGCACCACGAGGGCGGGGCGAGCGCGTCGGAGATGTACGTGGAGTGGATCAAGGTCACCGACCGGACCCTCAACACGACCACCACCTTCGGCTACGACAACTGGATCAACAACGACCAGACCGTCACCATCCATCCGACCGGCTCGCCCACCACCTACCACGTCGTCGCCCACACCGGTAACGAGAACAAGGGCGGGACCAACTCCGACATCTACATCACCCTGTACGGGACCGAGGCCACCAGCCGCGAGTACGAACTGGCCACCAGCGGCAACTCCTTCGAGCAGAACGCCACCGACACCATCGACCTGAACGGCGTGCCCTCCGTGGGAACCCTCACCAAGATCAATATGAGGTCCAGCGGGACCGGGTCGGGCGCGGGCTGGTACCTGGACACGGTCCAGGTCACCGATCAGAGCACCGGCCACTGGTGGAAGTTCACCTTCGACAGGTGGTTTGACACCGACGGCTCCGGGCTCTCCCACGACGCGACTCCCAGCAGCTCCGGCTGACCCACGCAACCCGACCTCAGCCACTGGCATTAGTTCTACCTCCGCCAGATCGCTGACATTCTCGCCGCACTTCACGACCGCAGAGAGCTACTGACAGAACTTGTCGCTGACCGCTGTCAGTTTTTCGACGCTCAACAGCGTGCCGGGCCGGCGCGCGGCCGACTGTCCAGTCCGGAGCCGACGAGCGCAGCGAGGAGGCGCAGGACTTGACCGGCGGCAAGCGTCGGCCACACTGCACGCCCGGGGCGAGACGGCCCCCTCGCCCGCTGGGGTGCCCGGGGTTTCGTCGCGTGAGTTCGGGGCGCGGCCGCCGCAACGAAATCGGTGCGGGTTTCGTCGCTCGCCGGCGCCCGCCGCGGTGGACGACGAATCGCCGCGCGGCCTCATCCTGGGGATCCGGCCGTTTCCGCGCGGGCCTCGTGCTCCTGGCGTACGGTGCTGATCTTGGCAGCCAGGCGCTTGAGTCCTTCGTCGTCGAGCATGCCCGCCCGGCCGCCGCTCGCGGGTGTGGAGACCTCCACGGCCATCGCCTTGACCGGTCGCCAGTCCGGTGACATCCGGGCGAGCATCTCCAGGGCCAGGCGGCCGTTGGGCGGGGTGGTCTGCACGATCAGGGTGCCGTCGGGCCGCAGGACGCGCCGGGTCTCGATGCCGCCGACGGCATCGGCCATCGCGGCGTTGACCAAGATGGCGCAGGCCTTCGCGCGCGCACGCATGAGGGCCTCCCGAAACTCCCGGTACCGGGGTGGTGCGTCGTCGTCTTCGCCGAGCTGGCGCCAGCGATGCACCGTCGTCTCCCCGACCCCGGCCAGTGCGGCGGCGGTGGCGATGGGGTGGCCGGCCTCCAGGGCCGCGACGAGGTCGGCCTGCACCTGGGGAGTGAGTTTGGACGGGCGTCCCATGTCACCGGTTCCCTGCGGCGGGTGAGGGGAGGCCGAGCAGGTCGGCGAGTTTGGCCGTGGGGATGAGGATTTTCCGGCCGACCCGGATGGAGGGGAGGTCGCCGCGGTGCACGGCGTCGTAGGCGGCATCGCGGTGCACGCCCAGCACGAGGGCGGTCTCGGCGACGGTCATGGTGGCCCGGTCGGGCAGAGCGGCGATCACGGGGCCGATCTTTACCGGATTCGGCCGTTTACATCAGCTCCCGATCCACCACAGCGAGCCGTATCGGGCCAGGGCCGTCCTCTACTGGCGGCCGGCTACGCCACCCGGCTGCGCGGCCAGGACGCGGCCGGGCGCTTGTGCCGGCAGAGCAGGCTGCACCGGCTGCCCGAACCCACCTTGGCCCGCGTGTAGTCCAGCGCCTGCTCAGCGTCGGCGCCGTGACCGAGCCGCCCATCCCGCCAGGACGCAGTGCCAGGTGGGCGGTGTGACCGAAGTCCTGTTTAGGCAGTACGACCTGCATCAGCCCCTCAGGGCCACCTCGGCCAAGATTGAGGGCCTGGTAGCTCAGTGGGATGCCGACGCCTTCCTCAAAGCGTCCGAGCACGACCTGATCGACAAGCTTGTGGAGGAAGGCAGCGCCCACTGCCCTCAGCTGCCGCGCGACCAAGCACGGATGCCGGAGATGGCCGAGGTCGACATCGAGGTCCACGACCGCTTCTTCGGCGAGACGGCGACCCGTCGCGTATCGCTGTTCATGCTGGTCGTCCCCTACACCGGAGAGAAGGACGTCTTCTACTGCCGCCCGTCGACCTGGACCTCGGTCGCGCCACGAGTGCAGTCGCTCAACACGAGGGAGCTCCGGCTGGAGGTGACCGGGCAGTTCACCGACCCTGCCCAGCTCAACAACCGCTTCACTGAAGAACTCGACCGGATCGATCAGTACCTGGCCTGGTGCCGTGAGGAGATCGACCGGCACAACGCCGCCCTGCCGGCTTTCGTCACCGGTCTGGTGTCGGCGCGTAAGCAGAAGCTGCTGGACGGCCGGAACCTCCAGTCGCAGATCGGGTTCCCCGTCCGGCGCCGCCCCGACGCCGGCACCTACAGCATCCCGGTCACTCGCAAGACGGTATCCCCGCAGCGGCTGCCCCGGCCCGGCCTCGGCGTAAAGCTGCGGCCGCTGGCGGGCCTCACCTGCGGCTTCTACGACTGCTGGACAGCCGGCACCGTATGCCTTGGCTATTCCGCTGCGTGGGCGAGGACGAAGTGACGGAAGTTCTCCACTGCCGGTGGGCGGGTGCGATCCGCGACCCATACCAGGCCGATCCTTCGTCGTGCGCCTGCGATCTCGCGTTCGGCGACCCCCGCTACCGCGTCGCCCGGTGGGACCACCGCCACGCCCAGCCCGGCCGCGACCAGGCCGCGCAGCGTGCTTGTCTCTTCTCCCTCGAAGGCGATCTTCGGGCGGATGCCTGCCTCGCGGAACAGGTTCTCGATGATCGAGCGCAAGCCGTACCCGTGCCTCAGGACGATGAACGGCTCGTCCGCCACCTCCGTCAGGCTCACTTCCCCCTGCTCCCTCGCTCCCGTGACCGCCAGGCGGTGACCGGCCGGAACGGCCAGTCTCAGCCGTTCCGTCGTCAGCAGATGCCACGCCAGGCCCTCCGGGCGAGGGCTAGTGATCGCCATATCCGCGTGCCCCTGGACGACTTGCTCCTCGATGCGCTCGGCGCTGCCCTGCATCAGCCGGAAGTCCACCCAGGGGTGCTCGGCCCGGTACGCGCGGAGCAGTTCCGGCACCAGCACGGTGCCCTGCGTGTGCAGGAAGGCCAGGCCAACCTCGCCGTGCTCGGGATCGGCGGCCTGGGCGAGCGCTTGCCGGGCCGCGTCTTCGGTGGCGACCAGGCGCTCGGCGTGCTCACGGAAGATCGCGCCGTACGCGTTGAGCCGGAGCGTACGGCCCTCGCGGTCGAATAGAGGCGCGCGCAGGTCACGTTCGAGCCGGGCGATGGCGCGGGAAAGCCCCGGCTGGGAGATCCGCAGCTCCTCGGCCGCCCGCGTGACGTTGCCGGTCTCCGCGACGCGGAGGAACCAGCGCACCGTAACCAGATCCATGCGTAGCAAGCATAGTTCTTACAAATAACTCTCATTGGACGTATCAGCGCACCATGTCGCATTGTGGAGAGGACATGGTTTCCTCACTGGTATCCACGCTCTCACCGGAAGAACGGCACCGTCGCGACTCCCCCGGGCTGCGCCGGGTCAACCTGGCCCTGTTCGTCGCCGGGCTGACCACCTTCATCTCGCTCTACAGCGCCCAGGCGTTGCTGCCCGCACTCTCCCGGGCCTTCCACGTCTCGCCGACCGGCTCCAGTCTGCTCGTTTCCCTGGCCACCGGGACGCTCGCCCTCGCGGTGATCCCGGTCAGCGCGCTGTCGGAGCGGTTCGGCCGTACGCAGGTCATGCTGATCTCCTCAGCGATCGCGGTGCCACTCGGCCTGCTGATCCCGCTCTGCCCGTCGTTCCCGGAGCTGGCGGCGGTGCGCGCCCTGCAGGGGATCGCCCTCGCCGGCGTTCCCGCGGTCGCGATGGCCTATCTTGCCGAGGAAGTCCACCCGGAGGCGTTCGGCGGCGCCATGGGCCGATACATCGCCGGCAACACGATCGGCGGGCTGGCCGGACGGCTGCTGCCCGGCTTCGTCACCGACCTGGCAGGCTGGCGCTGGGGACTCGCCGCGACGGCGCTCGCCTCGGCGCTGCTCACAGTGGCGTTCTGGGCCCTGCTGCCGCGCTCGCGGTTCTTCACGTCCTCGCGGCCGGGCCTCGGCGGGCTGCTGCGCCATCTGCGCGACCCGGGCATGCGCCGCCTGTACGTAGTCGGCCTCGTCCTGATGGCCACCTTTGTCACCGTCTACAACTACCTCGGGTACCGCCTGACCGCGGCACCGTTCGGTCTGCCGCAGGCAGTCGTGGCGCTGCTGTTCATCATGTACCTCGCCGGCACATTCAGCTCGCCCACGGCAGGCTCGCTCGCCGACCGAATCGGCCGCCGGCCGGTGCTCCTAGGCGCCTGCCTGGTCACCGCGGGCGGCCTGCTGCTGACGCTGCCCGATTCGCTGCCGGCCGTGGCCGCCGGACTCCTGATCATGACCACCGGCTTCTTCGCCGCGCACTCGGTCGCCAGCGGCTGGGTGGGACGGCGCGCAGCCACCGCGAGGGCCCACGCGTCCGGGCTCTACCTGTTCTTCTACTACCTCGGCAGCAGCGTCGGCGGATCGGCGGGCGGCCTGGCCTACGAGCACGGACGCTGGCCGTCGACGGTCGCGTACGGTCTGGTCCTGCTCGCAGTCGCCTTCGCGGCGGCGCTCGGGGTGCGCGTTTCCGCGGGAGAGAAGCGCACCGCCCCCTCCCCGAGCCCCGACAGTCAGTGATGGATGCAAAACCGCTCACTTCGTCGACCACCTCGCCATCGGCCCGGCCGGTGTCTACGTCATCGACTCCAAGAACTGGAACCGCGGCCGTCGCGTCACCCGGCGCGGCCGGTACGTTCACGTTGGAACCACCTGGGGTGACAACGTCACTCGCTCGGTCGTGTACGAGTCCACAGCGGTCGCTACGGCCCTGCGCGCCGCGATCGTTATCTTGGGTTGTTGACCTCGTCTCGCAGGTCAGAGCGAGATGATCTTTTCAGGTACGTAAGGCACGTTGGTCGGCTCTCCAGGCACGTTGGACCGTATGCGTGTCCGGTGTTCCACCGAAACTTCTTCTGGCGTGGGACAGAACCCGGGGCAGCATGGGGCAGGCCGGTAGCGATCGCAGGCGACAGTTGCACTCCGCACCGGGGCCGATCGTGGACTCGGCGGTGGATTTCGGGCTGGCCCTGGCTTCGTTCTTCCCAGGGTCCGGCCTGCCCGTTTACCTGGTGCCGCGCGTACGGGCGTTCCTCATGGTGGATTCCGCGGCAGGCTGAGGGTCAGGATGGTTCCGCCTCGGGGGGCGTTGGTCGCGGTGAGAGTGCCGCCGTGCAGGCGCGCGTTCTCGGTAGCGATGGCCAAGCCCAGGCCGCTGCCGTCGGTACGGGTACGGGCGGCGTCACCTTTGGTGAAGCGGTCGAAGACGTGGGGCAGCAGGTCGGCGGGGATGCCGGGCCCGTCGTCGGAGACGATGACGGCGATCTGGTCGGTATCGGCCCGAACCTGGACGAGCACCGATACCGCCGTGCCGCAGCGCGTTGCCGACGAGGTTGGCCAGGATGACATCGACGCGGCGCGGGTCGAGCCGGGCGCGCAGCCCAGGGGGAACATCGGTGCGGACCCGGTCCCGCCAGTGCCGCAGCGCCAGCGTCTTGCCGATGAGCTCGCCCACGTCGACTTCGTCAAGGTTCAGTACGGCGACGCCGGCGTCGAAGCGGGACACCTCGATCAGGTCCTCTACCAGGCGGCTGAGCCTGCGTGTCTCGTCGGAGACGAGTTGCAGCGCCTCGGCGGTGAGTGGCGCGAGGCGGCCGGAGGCGGCGTCGGCGTCGAGGACTTCGGTCACGGCGGACATGGCCGCCAGCGGGGTGCGCAACTCGTGGGAGACGTCGGCGGCGAACCGGCGTGCCCGCGCTTCCATGTCGCGCAGCGCGGCCGCGTCGGACTGGAGCGTGGCCGCCATGGTGTTGAAGGTACGGCCGAGGTCGGCGAGTTCGTCGTCGCCGGTGACGCGTACGCGGGTGTCGAGACTGCCGCCCGCCATCCGCTCGGCGGCCGTCCGCAGCCGCTGTACCGGTCGCAGCAGTCTGCGCGCGGCCAGTGACTACGGCATCGACCTCGACGACCTCGACCCCGCCCACAGCCTCACCACCGACCCCACCGTGGTACGGCTGCGCCAGGCCGCGAAACTTCTCGGTGAAGAGGTCTGGATCGCGGTGAAACTGCCCGGATCCTACGAGGGCGACGACGACCTGCCCGAGGGCGCCGCGGCCCGACGCTGGACCACCGTGGCCCTGTACCCGGACGAGCTGGGCTGGCTGCGCGAGGCCCTGGCCCTCAACGCCGCCGACGACCACGACGACGAAGACGAACCGGAATTGCTCGCCTGAGAGGGGCGCGATTGGTGGATTTCGTCCCTGTGACGGGGGCCCTACGCAGAGCCCACACAGGGCCCACACGAAGCGCACGCCGGACCGCGTGCCTCCACACGCAGCGCTCTGATGAGAGGGTGTTTTCGATCCCCCAAGTGATCTTGAATCGCGCCCGGAGTGGAGCTAAAGACCTTGCATGCCAGGGATTTTCACGTATCGTGATCAAGCGCATGCCATATGTTGGTGGACCGCATCCCGCCGTTGTCCCGTACGTCTCGTGCGAGGGGAAAGCGGACCATGCCGACCATGATCGGGCGCATCACCCAGGAGCGTTACGACCAGCTCTCGCCCGCGGGCGAGAGCTGGTCGGTCATCCGGCGCGCCGCAGGCCGCCTGAGGCTTGTCTAGCCTGCGGCGCGCCGGATCGGCATCCAGGTGGGAGCCGGGACGCCGGTCAAGAAGTCGCCTACCAGCCGGGCGCATAGCTCGGGCCTCTCGTGCAGAAGCAGGTGAGAGGTCTGCGGCACGACGGCCAATTGCGCCGCGGGCAGCGCCCGATACATCTGCAGGGTGTGCTCCAGGGTGACGATGTCGTCGTCGGCGGCCATGACCAGCACCAGGCAGGTGACAGCGGCCAGGTCGTCCACGGTCAGCGGCCGCTCCTCGGTCACCGACCGGGCCACCTTCGCCATCACGACGGGAAAATGGTCCGCCCCGTCCGGTGACACCTCAGCATAGGCGGAAATCAGCGGCGGCGGAGGCGGAGCGTCAGCGCTCGGCCGCAGGATCATCCCGTCAGGATCGAACCCACCGCTGATCAGGACGAGCCGGTCAACCAGGTCGGGACGGCGCACGGCGGTCCACAGCGCCACGATCGCCCCGGCGCTGTATCCGGCCAGCCGCACGGGACCGCCGACCGTCTTCTCGATGAACGCCGCGGTGTCGTCCGCGAACGCCTCCATGGAGAACGGTCCCGGCACGTCAGGCGTGCGGCCGTGGCCCCGGCGCTCGGGGAGCAGCAGCCGGAACCGCTCGGCCAGCGCGTCGAGATTACCGGTGAAGTCCCGGCTGTCGGTCAGGCCCCCATGCAGGAGCACCAGCGGGTCTCCCGCACCGCGCTCGTCATACCACGTGTGCACGCCGTTCACATCGATGTAGTTGGCCATCGTGCCGCTCTTTCCCTTCGTCGCGTGTAGGTCTCTGAGACTGATATGACGCAGCGGCCGGAAACTCATCGCACCTTGCCCAGCAGAGCTGATGCCGAACGACTTTGTGGCAGCCACGGGACGGAACCCTGGTAGATCCCGAGTGTTGAAGCGGGCTGCCGCCCCACCACCCTTAGAGGGGGCCGGCGACCTGCCCGAGTGCGGCGGTCAGGATCCAGACGGTCCAGGAGATCGCCGCGCTCCGGTGGGGCCACCGCCGCAGCTAAGAACGGGGCGCCGGTCTCGGCGATCGCCCGCCATGGCCGCTGGTCGGAGAAGTCCCCGGTCGTGCACGGCTGCATCCGGGCCGCCGACAAGTGGCGTGACAACCCCATACGAGGAATCGGTGGACCCCGAGTTGTAGCCCCGTCACACTCCTCATCCGGAATCGTCCGGTGCTCGAAATGTCAGGGCGGGTTCCGGGACCGATTCCATGATCTTCGAAAAATGCTGATTTTTTGACGGCCGTGGTGACCTGAGGGGCGACTCGGGGAAAGCGGTTGTAGCGTGGGCCAGCGATCGAGCATGCGTCTGCGCATCATCGCGGTAAGGCCGCCGATGCCCGCGAAATCGGCGCTGTCGGCCGTGATTTCGCCGACGACACCCAGACGGTGCAGCAGGCGTTGGCGGGCGGTGGCCGTGCCCCAGCGCCAGTCACGGTGAGTCGCCCTGGCCAGATGGTCGGTACCGTCGCGACGGGCCCGTTCGACGAGGGCGTCGCCGCGCAGCAGCCAGCCGGTGCACGCATCGGCGAGGTCACCTTGGGGTTCGGCGCCGGTGGCGGCGCGCCAAGCCACACGGTATGCCTCCTCGGCGCGGTGCAGCAGCGGTGAAGGTGTGGCGGCGGCACACCAGCAGGTCGGGAAGGCGATACGCAGGTAGGCCAACTCGGTCAATCCGTTGCCCAGCGCGGCCTGCTCGAAATCGACGAAGCGGACTCCGTCGCGGGTGTACAGGTCGTTTCCAGGACAGGGATCCCCGTGCAGCAGCGCGTTCCCCGGCGCGTGGCCGAGCCGGTCGAGCACGCCGTCGAACTCCGCGTGAACCGTCGGCGGTACCGTGACGCCGAGCCGGTCGGCCAAACGGAGAAATGCGTCGAGATCACCGGGTCCGGGCGGGGACCAGCGCGGTAGCGTCCCGGCGTCGGCGGCGTTCGTCGTCGCGTGCAGCCGGGCCAGCGCCGCCGCGTAGTCGACAGCCCAGCCGTCGGCCGGGTCGTCGGCGTCAAGATGTTCCAGGACCAGGATCCGGTGCTCTGGGTCAGTGCCGAGGATCTCGGGCACCAGGGGCGGATCGGCTCGCGCGGCGAGTCGCAACGCGGTTACCTCACGCTGGAAGCGCAGGTCGGCGTCCGTACCACCGACGATCTGTTTGATCACCGCGGTGGTTCCGTCCATCTCGGCACGCCACACGCGCGAGCGTGGACTGCTGGTCAGTCGGCGCAGCCGGGTCACGGGACCGAGCAGAGCCCGCAGGTGCCGCTCGGCCGAGGGCCTCGACCATCCCATGTGCCTGTCCCCTTGTCGCGCATCGTCCTGACTGCTCTTTTCTTCCTGCTCCTCTGTTCGTTCTACATCGGCAGCGCCAACACCGCTCCCCGCGACCCGGGCGGCCCAGCCGCAGCCGGTCCGGGTGCGCGCCGAGCGCGTCGACGACAGGCTCCCGGCCCGGCGCCGCAGAAGCACCGGCCGCGCCCTGCCGCCCGGTGCCTCCTGAGGCGATGAGCGATCTACGACGCGGCCCGATGCTCCCCTACCGGCCACCGGGCACCCCCGATACCGGAAGGCCGGTGGTCGCTCCCCCGCTGGCCAGCGATGTCGGCCCCATGACGCGGCCGGATCGGCTGCACCGCGCCGTCACCTGAGGCGACCCTCCGATCCCGGAGGCGGCCTGCTGCCTGACCATCAACCGCCACAGCGGACGTCTCGACCCTAAGCAGGCTGTGCCCGTCGATGCGGCCGACCCGGTGCTGCCGTGCCCGGTCGGCGGCTGCCGGATGCGCGCCTGGCCACCCGGCCCCCGCACCACATCCAAGTGTGCGACCGACAGTGATCGTTTACGCCTGGGTCTGGGTCTTCTGCTTGAGGCGTTCGTAGGGGGTCTGGCCGCCGAGGCCGCCGTGGGGTCGATGGTAGTTGTAATGTCCTCCCATTCGCGCAGCTTGTCGTTGAACACCTCGGCGTCGTCGATGACGACACCCTCCAGCATCCGGTAGAACTCTTCGGCGTCGATGCGGTGTGAGCGCTCGACCTTGCCGTTCAGCCGCGGAGTGCGCGGTTTGATGTAGGTGTGGGCAGTTTTAGAGGCGCCAAAGTCCAGATCATCCTGCCCGCCCACACCTCGGGCAGAGCACAGCGCGTCCAGGTCGATGTAGTCGCTCGTGCCGCGCGCTCCCTCATCGCCGAGGCCAGGCGCCCGGTGACGTTGCCGGCGTTGACCGGCCGCCGCCGTGAGACCAGGGACAACAGCGCCGACAGTGCCAGGGCGGCGCCGAAAACGACCGTGACGCCCAGCGTGCCGCCGATCAGGTTGGCACCGGCCCAGGCCAGCGCCCCCACATGGCAAGAATTCCTCGGTCTCCGAACGCCGCACAGTCTCCCCGGGGTCTGCGGCCGGTCGTGACGGCCCGCAATGTCAGGCGGAGCGGGTTCAAGCCGGTTCGCCTGCGCCGGAGGCGGCGTGTTCACCGGCGATGTGGGCGAACACGCAGGTCGCGCTGATGCTGGCGCCTCCGGCGGGGTAGGCGTGGCCCATGATGGAGGCGGTGGCGTTGCCGGTGGCGTACAGGCCGGGGATGGGGGTGCCGTCGTGGTCGAGGACGCGTGAGTGCTCGTCGCACAGCAGGCCTCCGCTGGTGCCGACGTCGCCGGGGAAGATCTGGACGGCGTAGAACGGGGCCTTGGTGAGGGGGCCCAGGCAAGGGTTCGGGCGGTGGGTGGGGTCGCCTTGGGATTGTTCGTGGACGCCGCGCCCGCGGTGGAAGTCCTCGTCCACGCCGGTGGCGGCAAAACCGTTGAACCGCTCGACGGTGGCGGTGAGCATCGCCGGCGAAAGGCCGCACTGCTCGGCGAGCCCGGCGAGGGTGCTGGAGCGTTTGAGGTGGCCGCCGACGATCCAGCTTTTGGGGGTGAGGCCGGGGGGCAGCATGCCGAGCAGGTAGCGGGAGCGGTGCCGGTTGTCGAGGATCAGCCAGGACGGTATACCCGTGCCGGTCTCGGCCTCGCGCTGGTACATGCGGCGGCCGGCTTCCATGGCGGACTCGGCCTCGTTGAAATACCGTTCGCCGCGGCCGTCGACGATGATCGAGCCGGGGCGAAATCGTTCGGGCAAGACCATGCCCAGGCCTCCGTCGGGCTTGCGGAAGACCGGCACCCACCAGGCCTCGTCCATCAGGTCGGTGGCCGCGCCGAGGTCCATGGCCAGGCGGATCGGGCCGCCGGTGTCTTCGGGGGTGGCCAGGCTCCAGGTTCCGTCGGCGGGCCGGTCTGCGCCGTAGCGGGTCCGCATTCCGGCGTTGCGGGCGAATCCGCCGGAGGCGATCAGCACCCCGGCGCGGGCGCGTATCCGCAGCGGGGCGCCGTCGCGCCGCACGACGGCGCCGACGATCCGGTCATCCTGGCGCACCAGTTCCTCCAGGGACGTCCCGGTCCACAGCGGCACTTCGCGGCGCTGCAGCACCTCCAGGAGCCGGGCGGCCAAGGCGCCGCCGTTGGAGGTCATCCGCCTGCCTTGCAGCAGCGCCGCCGCCGTCCGGATGCCGACCCGGACGGCTTTGAGCAGGCTGCGGGCGCTGACCCGGAACAGGGTCAGGGCGCCGGCTTCGCCGGTCCGGACCACCAGCGGCGCGGCGATCGCGGGGCGGAGCCTGCGGCTGAGTTCGCCGAGCCGCCGGGTGTCGAACAGGTCCGCCTCGATGGCCCGGCCGTTGACGACCGCGCCCGCGATCTCGGGGATTCCCGCGTAGTAGTCGCTGTTGCCCTCGCACAGCACGAACTTCACGCCTTCGCGCTCCAGTAGCCGGACCATGTCGGCGCCCCGGGTGATGAAAGCGTGGCGGCGGGCGTCGGAAGAGGCGGGCCCGGCGTCGCCGACGACGGAGGCGAAGTGTTCCAGCGCCGCCTCCGGCGAGTCGTGCAGGCCGTGCCGTCGCATGATCGGGTTGTCGGGCAGCCAGAGCACGCCGCCGGAGACGCCGAGTGATCCGCCGATGAACTCCGAGCTTTCCACCACCAGGACGTCCAGACCCGCCGCGCCGGCGGCCACCGCGCCGGCCAGCCCACCGCCGCTGCCGACGACCAGGAAGTCGGTCTCGTAGTCCCAAAGCATGTCCATCTGCCTCTTTCCGTGCTTGGCCTGGGCGGTGTGTCAGATCTGCGCTGAGCCGCCGTCGACGTAGAGGTTGGCGCCGGTCATGTAGCCACTGTCGGGGGTGGCGAGGAACAGCGCGACGGACGCGATGTCCTCGGGCTGCCCGACCCGGCCCAGGGGGATGCCGGGGGCGAGCATCGCGTAGAACCCCTCGGTGTCGTCCTGGTCGGGGGCCGCGGCGGCCAGGCCGGGGGTGGCGATCGCGCCGGGCGAGATGGTGTTGACGCGGATCTTGCGGCCCTTGAGCTCGTTGGCCCAGGTGCGGCCCAGAGAGCGGACCGCGGCCTTGGCCGCGGAGTAGAGGCCGAAGTACTCGCTGCCGCCGCCGGCCGCGACCGATGACAGCAGGATGACCGAGCCACCGTCGTTGAGCAGCGGCAGCGCCTTCTGCACGGTGAACAGCGTCCCGGCGACGTTCGTGCCGAAGATCCCGTCGAAGGACTCCCGCGTGACGTCCTGCAGCCGGGACAGCCCGCCGCCGCCGGCGTTGGCCACGACGACGTCGACCCGGCGGCCGTCGGCGGCGATCCGGTCATAAAGCGCCTCCAGCGCCGCCGGGTCGCAGACGTCGGCCTGGACGCCGGTCGCGTTCGCGCCGATCCGGGCGACCGCCTCGTCGAGTTCGGGCTTGCGGCGGCCGGTCAGGTAGACGTGCGCGCCCTCGTCGGCGAACCGCTCCGCGATCGCCAGGCCGATACCGGAGGAAGCGCCCGTGACGACGGCGGTCCTGCCTGCGAGCTTCGACATGATCCCCTCCAAAGGGGGTGTGGTGCACCGGGACAAGGCCCCTGCGACCAGTGGATGAGCGGGCGGGGCCGGGCCGGGAGACACGGGCCGGACGTGCGCGACCCCTGGACGCCACGAAACGTACACGACTGTACGGATTAGGGGCAAGTTATCCTTCGACCATGCTGCAGGACACCGAGCGGGCCCCTCGGCGCGATGCCGTGCGCAACCGCGCACGGCTGCTGGACGCCGCCCGCAAGACCTTCGCCGAGCATGGCCTCGACGTACCGCTGGAGGAGGTTGCCCGAACCGCCGGGGTCAGCCGGACCACGCTCTACCGCAACTTCGCCACCCGCGAGGAGCTCGCCGCCACCGTGTTCGAGGACAACGTGGCGCGGATCGAACAGCGCTCACGGGAACTGGAGGGCCGCCCCGGGGCCGTCGTCGAGCTGTTCGACTTCGTTCTGGGCCTGCAATTCGAGCACGGCGGCATCGCGCACATGCTCTCCCAGGCCGGCGCCTCGTGGTTCTCCACCCTCGCCGGGCGGACCGCGTCCGCGTTCGTCCCCCTGCTGGAACAGGGCCGGGGCGAGGGCATCGTCCACCCCGACGTCTACGTCTGCGACGTGATCCTCGCCTACCAGATGGCCGAGGGCGCCATGGACGACGCCGACGGCGACAGGCGCGCCGAGAACCACGACCGGATCCGCGCCATGCTGCACCGGTCCCTGTTCCTCACCGGACGGCCCTCACCCACCTGAGGCCCTGCGGGCCGATCCCTCCTCCGTGGCACCGCCGCGTCCTGTCCTCACGGGCCGGGTCCTGTCACGGCCCTACATCCCCCTGTCAGTCCAGGGCGAGGGGCACGGGCGGGGACCGATTTCGGAGGCCGTCCCAGCCTGGGCGCCCTGCTGGACAAGGCCTTCGCCGCCGTCACCTGCCGATAGCACGCCGGGCCGCCCCTGGCCACTGCCGGCCAGGCGTCGAACGGCGGATCTCGCCTGACTCAGGGTGCGAGCGTCACGGAGGGGTGGGCGTGGAGGAGGTGAACTGGGTGGCGAACAGGCTGCGGTGCAGCATGCCGTGCACGGTGTCCTTCACCTGCGGCCAGTCCCGGGCGTCGCTGGCGGTCACGGCGGCTCCGGCCATGTGGAGGGCCAAGAGCACGTCCTGCTCGGTGATCTCACGCCACACGATGCCCGTGGCGCGGCCGAGGTCGAGCAGCGGAGCGAAGGCCGCCGCGGTCCGCGCGGACAGATCCACCACCCATCCGGCCTCGGCGCGGCTGCCCAGGTAGACCAGGCCCTTGTGCTCCAGTTGTAGCGCCAGGATCTCGTGGAACAGCTTGACCGCCCCGTCGACGACGCCGTCGAGCTGCCGCGCGCGCTGCTCGATGTGGGCGACGTTGTCCTGCAGGACGATGGCGATCAGCTCGTCGCGCGTCGCGAAGTGCCGGTACAGGGTCATCCGGCTGACCCCCGCGGCCCGGGCCACCTCCTCCAGCGCCGCCTCGGGCCCCTGCTCGGCGAAGACCCGGCGGGCGGCCGTCAGCAGCTGTTCCCGGTTGCGTGAGGCGTCGCTGCGCAGTGACCGGCCGGAAGCTGAAGACATACCAGCAGGCTAGCGGAGCGCCTGATCAACGCGATAAACGTGCGTTCGTGCACTATTAACGGAAGGCTAAGCGACCCTCAAGATTGAGGCCGATTGACTTTCGTCTGGGGTTTTGTGCGTTTTCTGTGGTCGACCAGAGGTCTTACGTTCTGGGCGTCACGGCATCTAAGGCGCACTAAAGTATACATGACTGCACGTTTATAGTGTGGTGGATCACTTCGTCCCGCGACCGACCGGCCGCTGGACGAGCCGGGTTCCCAGTGCGTGCCGCTGGCGCCCGGCCCCCTCGGGAAAGGAAGACATCCATGCAAGGACTCGACGACAAGGTCATCGTCTTCGCCGGCGCCGGTGGCATCGCCACCGCGACAGCAGGCTTCCTGGGTCAGGGCGGCGCCAAGATCGTCGTCAGCGACATCAGTCTGGCCTCCGCGGAACAGACCGTGCGGGCCTGCACGGCCGCTGGCGGCCAGGGCGTCGCCACGACGGCCGATATCTCCGACGAGGCCCAGGTCAAGGCATTGATCGATCTTGCGCTCAGCACGTATGGGCGCATCGACGGGCTGTTCAACGTCGCGGCGAACATCGGCGTCGAGGAGGTCGCGGCCGACACCAACGTGGTCGACATCGACCTGGCCGCCTGGCAGCGCACCCTCGACGTCAACCTCACCGGATACCTTCTCACCTGCAAGCACGCCATCCCGCACATCATCGCCGCGGGCGGCGGAGCGGTCGTCAACACCATCTCCAACGCCGTCTACGCCGGCATGGAGGTCAGCGTCGCCTACCAGGCCACCAAGGCCGGCATCAGCGCCATGACCCGCCACATCGCTCGCAAGTACGGCAAGGACAAGATCCGCGCCAACAACATCTCGCCCGGCCTCGTCCTCACCGAGCAGACCAAGCGCAATCTGCCCGAGGACTACCGCGAGATGATCCTCACCACCACCCCGTCCTGGCGTCACGGCGAACCCGCCGACCTCGGCGCCATGACCGCTTTCCTCCTGTCCGACCTCGCGGCCTGGGTCACCGGCCAGACCATCTGCGTCGACGGCGGCACCACCATGCGCGCCTGACCAATCCCCGGGCCGGAAGCCCCGGCCCGGCCCGGTACGCCTGTCCTGCCCCAGCTCCCTGAACCGTCCTCGCCGGACGTCTCTCCGGAAAACGATGCCCCGAGCCCATAACCGTCAGGAGACCCTCGTCCACGCAGGAGCCCAGGAGTCCCTTCTTCCGCCAGAAGCGATACAGCAGTTCGAGGCCGGTCCTCGCCGCCCACCTCTACCGCTACCGGCTCGTGGCCTACTGCTGCGTCGGCTTGCGGCTGATCGACGCCCGGGCGATCATCGGCCCGCCTGACGTGTGGTTGAGGTTACCCAACCGAGATTGGTGGACCCGACCTGCGACGTAGCGAAAAGGCCCGCCTTCGTGACTTCCGTTCCAGTGGTCGTCATCGGCATCGCCTCACGCCGGGTGGTGGGCTGGACCACTGCTGATCACCTGCGCACCGAACCGGTGGCCGAGGCCTTGTGCGCGGCCTGTCACCAGATCCCATTGCCGAGCCCCGCAGGGTCTCGGGTCTGCCGGCGATCCCCCCGATCGGGTGTATCGCCGTGCGCCACCCATTGAGATGCTGCCGGACACCACACGATTCCCGCACATCAGGCCCGAGCGACGCGCCTGAGCGGCATGAGGCGGAAGAGGAGAAGTTATGACGGCAAGAGGGCTTCTCGGACCCGCAGGGTTTGAGAACGCGCGCTCGTTGTGCGATGTGCTGCTTCGCACGACGACGGCGAACCTCTGGGAGGCCGCGCCACACTCCCTGTTCAACGGGTTCGCTCCCGAGGATCGCGAACGCGACACAGAAATCCAGCGCCTCATCGAACAGCACATCGGCGCGCCGACCCCGAAGGAGGCCTGACATGAGTGTCATCACCACGGTCCGAGGCGACATCGCCCCTGAGGACCTCGGCTACACCAGCGTCCACGAGCACCTCAACGCCGACGGCACCCTGATGCGGCAGTTCGTCGAGCGCTACACCGGTTCGGCGCTGCCCGCCGAGATGGGCGCGCTACGGGTGGACAATCTCGCGTTCCTTCGTGAGTTCGGGGCCGCGAGCTCGCGGGAGTGCGAGAGCGCGGGCGACGTGGACTTCACGACCGCCGAACTCGGGTTCTTCAAGCAGGTGGGTGGCAACGCCGTCTGCGACGCCTCACCGCTCGGAATGCGCGGTGACGTCCGTGACCTGAAGGCCGCGTCCGAGCGCGCCGACGTGCACGTGCTCTTCGCCACCGGGCTCTACGTCGCCGGCTCGCGTCCCGAGGGGTTCGACAACCGAAGCGAGGACGACCTCCGGGACTTCTTCACACGCGAGGTCGTCGAGGGCGTCGGAGATACGGGCCTGCGACCGGGGTTGCTCAAGTGCGGGCTGTCGGCGGCCGACCCGGCGGCCGAGCTGCCCGAGACGGAACTGATCACCCTGCGTGCGCTCGGGCGGGTCTCGGCGGCGACGGGGCTGAGCCTTCATGTCCATACCTCGTTCCCGATGTCCCATGCGCAGGTGCTGCAGGGCGTCGAGGTCGCACTTGCCACGGGAATGTCGCCGGACCGGCTCGTGATGATCCATATGGACTCGTTCCTGCGTCCCTGGGACGCGCTCACGAAGTACGTCGACGACATGTCCGCGGTCAGGAACGTCTCGACCGAGTTGCAGCGCAAGGTGCTCGATCAGGGAGTGAACATCGGCTTCGACTCCTGGTCGGCGACGACGGCGATCCTTCCGGACGACTACGACCGGTTGAAGGGTCTCGTCGATCTTCTGCGGGCCGGGAACGGCGACCGCATCGTCCTCGGCCACGACACTTTCACCAAAGCGCACAGCAAAACGTGGGGCTACTACGGCTTCACCCGCTTCCCGCAGTTCATCCCGCCGATGCTCGCGCAGCTCGGGTTCGCCGACGAGGTCTACCGCAAGCTCGTCGTCGACAACCCGGCACGCATCCTTAGCCACTGAATCAGTCGAACGAGATCACAGGACCATGACAGCAGGACCGCGGTCTCCGCCGAGCGCATCCCCGAGCGGGGAGCAAGCCGTTGACAGATAAGACACCCGTTCGGGGCTCACAGCAGGAGGATCGATGAGACGCCTTCGACAAGACGACGTCGATGGGCATCAAGCAGATCGTGACGGCCTCTGCCGACTACCGCCCCGCGTGGAGACCGCCATCATCATCGGCCTCGCCCCTGAGCCGGCCACATCGCCACGTGCCGGGCCGCTGACAGAGCAGCGCCCCGGAGGGCCGATCGCGGGGCTGTCCAGGCCGATGACGTTGGGGTCGGACCAGGGCGCGGTCTCGGGTTTCTCCAGATCCATCTCAACCGCGCGCGCCACACACCTGATCACGCAATCGAGCGTAAGCCGTAACTTGCACGTGCTAACACCCCCACGTACGCTCCAGTGAACTAGCACGTGATAGGTGCATCGTAGTGAGGAACCCATGACAAGTGACGAGACACACCCGATGCTTCACCTGCCCGCCCGGGACATCCCGGTGCCCACGTCGATCAGCGAGGAGGCCCAGGCCGTACTGGCTCGTGGCCCGCTGGGACCGGCGCCCGACTATCCGTCGCCGGAGGATCTGGACGGCTGGCGCAAGATGATCGCCGACGGCGACGCGGCGTCGGCGCAGATGCTCGGCGGCCTGTTCTCCGCCGTTGCGGACAACGTCGAGAAAAAGGATCTCGGAGGCTTCCCGGTGTACATCATCACACCGGAGGGCGTGTCGCCCGACGATCGCCGCACTTACCTGGACATCCACGGCGGCGCCTGGATCTTCGGCGGCGGGGCGATGTGCCGTGGCACAGGAACCTCCACCGCTGCCATCGTCGGCGCACGGGTGTGGGCGGTGGATTACCGCATGCCGCCCGACCACCCCTACCCGGCGGCGTTGGACGACTGCCTGGCCGCCTACCGGGCTCTTCTGGAGGAACGCCGCCCCGAGGAGATCATCGTCGGCGGCGCATCGGCGGGCGGCAACCTCGCGGCGGCCCTGATGCTTCGCATTCGCGACGAGGGGCTGCCGCTGCCCGCCGCCCTGGTACTGAGCACCCCGGCCACCGACCTGACCGGAGCGGGAGACACCATACACACCAACCTCGGGCTCGACACCGTGCTGCCCGACCGCGCGGAACCAGCGGCACGCCTGTACGCCGGTGATCACGACATGAGGGACCCTTACCTGTCACCGGTGTTCGGCGACTTCACCAAGGGATACCCGCCCACCGTCCTGCTGACGGGTACCCGCGACCTGCTGCTGTCGGACACCGTGCGCCTGCACCGGGCCCTGCGCGCCGCTGGCGTGCCGGCCGAACTGCACGTATTCGAGGCCGCGGGCCATGGCATTTTCCTCGGGCAAGCGCCGGAAGACCGTGAGCACGCACGCGAGATCCGCAGTTTCGCCGACCGGCACTGGGCAGCCTGATCAGGAGAGTGACGATAACCGACAGTACGCGCCCCAGCCCGCAGGTACCCGCGCTTCACATCCCCGTGCCCGCTGCTCGGCGCTGAGGAGTCGCCGCCGTCCCAGCCAGGGCCGGGACGGCGGAGTCCAGGGACGCACGGATGGCCGACTCCACGCGTACCAAGCCGCGGCCGAAGAGCCGTTGTGCCCGCAGTCCGTCGATGAGGGCCAGGGGCATGGTCGCGAACGCCTGCGGGTCGTGTTCCGATCGCGGTTCACCGTGTTCGGCGTCGCCCGGCAACACGTCGTCACCCGTACTCCAGCCTGTCGCCCCGGTGGCCGTGCGTTGTTGACACGACAGCGAACAACCGAGCGACATCATCTCCAGCGCTGTCCACGCTGGGCGTGGAGGACGGCGACTGACCGTCAGCCGTCCGAGAGGTCTTTTCCGGTGCGAACGTGGTCGCCTCTCCCGGAGAGGAGGCGGCGCAACCAGCTCAGCCGGGCGGCACGGGCATCCCGGGAGATCACCGCCTGCGGAGCCGGCGAGCCTGCTCGCCCGCCGCCGAATACGGCGTGGGCGGGGGCGAGCGCCATGTGGCGGAGACGATCCGCGCGATCTACCTCACCGGCAGGTATCGGTGCTTCCGCGCCCAGTTAACTACCACATGCCACCAGCCTTCGAGTCGTGCCAACGGTCCGCCCTGGAGAGGTCAGCCGTTCCCGACGGTGGATTCACGTGCCACGAGGGTGGCGTCGGAATCGAAATCCCGGTGCGGCAGAGGGCGACCGTCGGCGACGTGCAGGGCTACCGCGGCGAAATAGCGGCCGAGGCCGGCGGCGTCGATGCTCACGCTGGAGATCGAGGGGACGAACACGGCCGCCAAAGGAATGTCATCGTGGCCGATCACAGCCAGATCACCGGGCACGGACAGGCCCGCGCGGATCGCGGCGCCCACCATCATGGCCGCGACGTCGTCGTTGTAGGCCACGACGCCGGTCACACCGGCCTTGTGCCAGTGCCGGACCGCGGCGGCGGCCGAGTCGCCTCGGTACTCAATGGCCCGCACGTCGAGGGGATCGAGGCCGAGCCTGGCGGCGGTCCGCTGGGCGGCACCCGCCCGAGCCTGGAGGAGCGAGGACGCGCGCGGGTCCGCGGTCGCCGCGAAGGCGAGGTGGCGGTGGCCCAGATCATGCAGATGCTCGACCTGCAGTGCCGGACCGGCGATGATCGTGGGTGCCTCGTCCATCGTCTCGGACTGCCCGGGATCCGGGATGATCTTGGTGACGCCGCAGGCGCGCATCGAGGCCGCTTCCTCGTCGCTGAACGGGCCGATCCCCAAGACGACGTCCGGGGTAAGCAGCTCCCATAGGGGCCGCGCCCGGCTGACGGGCTGGCGTGCGTAGACGGCCAGGGAGTAGCCGGCCTCGTCCAGTGCGAGCGAGGTCTCCTCCAGGTACTGGCGCAGCCGGTACTCCATCTGCAGGTCCGGCAGCACGACAAGGATGATCTTGCTGCTGCCGCGCCGCAGGTCCTGCGCGGCCCGGTGCGGCCGGTAGCCCAGGCGTTCGGCCTCGGCGAGCACACGCCGCCTGGTGGGCTCGGAGATCGTTTGCCCAGGCGTGTTGTTCAGCACGAATCCGACCGTGGCGCGCGAGACGCCCAGCGAGCGCGCAACGTCCGCGGCTGTCACCCGCTTGCTCGCGTTCTCACCCAACCGGTCTTCACTCCGTTTCGCCGTCGCCACCCGCTCACCGGATGAGATTGTAGCTTGCACGTGCAAACCGCGAGGCGTACGCTCCTACCCAACTAGCACGTGCTAGGAAGCGAACCCGTGGAGTCTCGATGAGCCCCAAAGACCCGCCTGCCACCCTGGCCCCAGCGTCATGTGGCCGAGGGCGCGGCGGCCTGGCGTTGCCGGAGGAGGAAGCGCTGGATCTTGCCGCTGGGCGTCTTGGGCAGTTCGTCGATGAAGTGGATCCGGCGGGGGTAGGCGTGTGCGGCGAGGCGGGTCTTGACCAGCTGCTGCAGTTCGCCAACGAGTGCGTCACCGGTGCCGGTGCCGGGTTGCGTGACGACGTAGGCGACGACGACCTCGCCGCGCAGTTCGTCGGGTTCGCCGACGACGGCGGCTTCGGCCACGGCCGGGTGTTGCAGCAGCGCGCTCTCGACTTCGAACGGGCCGATCCGGTAGCCGGCCATGAGGATCACGTCGTCGTCGCGGGAGCCGAAGGTGAGGCAGCCGTCGGAGTCCTTCGCGGCGATGTCCCCGGTGTAGTACCAGCGGCCGTCGGCGCTGAACCGCTCGGCTGTCCGGTCGGGGGCGTTGCCGTATCCGGTGAACCACATCAGCGGGCTGTCGGGCACGTTGATCGCGACCCTGCCCACCTCGTTGGTGGCGGCGACCTCATCGGCGTCGGGGCGGAGCACCTCCACGCGCCACCCGGGCAACGCTCGGCCCATCGAGCCGGGCTTGACGGTGGCCAGGAGGTCGGGGTGCCAGGCGTTGACGACGGTCATGCCGGTCTCCGTCTGCCCGTAGTGGTCGCGTACCGGCAGGCCCAGCTCGCGCCCGGCCCAGGTGACCACGTCCGGGGTGAGCGGCTCGCCCGCCGAGGAGCAGCGGCGCAGTTTCAGGTCTTTCGGCACGGGGACGTCGGCGTTACGCAGCGCGCGGTACACGGTGGGGGCGGCGGCGAAGTTGGTGACGCCGAAACGAGACAGCACCTGCCAGGTCAGCTCCGGCGAGAAGCCGGCGCGCAGCAGCAGACTGCGCCGGCCGGACGCGAGCGGGCCGACGACCGCGTAGTACAGCCCGTAGGCCCAGCCGGGATCGGCGGCGTTCCAGAACACGTCCTCGCTGGTGTGATCGAGACCGAGCACCTGGTAGGCGTGCACCCCGGCCAGCGCGCGCAGCGACACCGGCACGCCCTTGGGTGTGCCCGTGGTGCCGGAGGTGAACAGCTCGACCAAGATGCCGTCGCCGCCGACCGCGACCGGCTCCGGGACCGGCCTGTCGGTGGCGAGCAGGTCACCGAAGGACACGTCCTGCCCGGTCGCCTCGCCGGTGGTGATGATCGTCCAGCCGGGGTCGGCCGGGATGTCGTCGCCGGGGTCGAGCTTGGCCCGCTGGGAGGGATCGACGACGATCGCCGTGGTGTTGTTGCCGGTGACGCGCAGGGCGATGGCCGGCGGCGCGAACGCGGTGAACAGTGGCACCTGCACGGCGCCGAGCCGCCAGATGCCCAGCAGCACGATCACCAACTCGGCCGACTTGCCCATCAGGGTCGCGACCCGGTCGCCCGCGGACACCCCGAGCGCCGCCAGGCCCGCCGCGAATCGGCCGGACGCCTCCTCCAGCTCGCCGAACGTCACGTCCCGGCTCGACAGATCAGGCTCGATCACGGTGAACGCCACGGCACCGGAGGGGTGCCGACGGCAGAGAAGCTCGACGGCGTTGGCGTCCGGCTGGTCGTAGACGCTCAGCAGCTCGGACACGATCCGCTCTGGTGCAGACATGGAAGGCTCCCTGGGCGCTGGGGAATCGAGGATCGCTGTCCGAACTATCCAGTCCGTCACGCCGTATCGGCTACCCCCGAATGGAGGTGATCGGATGCCGGCCGATCGAGAAGCCGCCGAGGTTCGGCACACGCTCGCCGTGCTGCAGCGCGGCGCGCGGTTCCCGCTCGTCTTCGGCGGCGTGGTGGCCCGGGAGCGCGAGCTGCGGGTGAGCACGCTGCTCGGGAACGCCGGCGAGTCGTTGCGCGGGCTGCTGGTGCCAGGCGGGCGTGGCGTCGGCGGGCGGGCGCTGGCGACGCGGCGGCCGGTCGCGGTCGGCGACTACTACACCAGCGACGCGATCAGCCATGACTTCGACGAGGTGGCGCGGGCCGAGTCGATCCGGTCACTGGTCGCGGTACCGGTGATCGTGCGCCGTGTCGTGCGGGCGGTACTCTACGGCGCGGTCCGCGAGATGGGCCTGCTCGCCGACGTGTCGATCGGCGCGGCCGTCAACGCCGCCCGCGACCTTGAGCAGGAGCTCGCGATCCGTGACGAGGTCGAGCGACGGATGGCCGAGCTCCACGCCCACGCCGCGTCGGCCCTCTCGTCGGCGTCGTCGGCGGAACGTGAAGCGCTGCGCCGCGGCCACGCCGAGTTACGAGCCATCGGCAGCACCCTCACCGACCCCGAGCTGCGGACGCGAATCGACGCGGTGTGCGCCACGCTCACTCTCACCGCCGCCCCGAGCGACAGGCACACCCCACGGCTGTCACAGCGTGAAGTGGATGTTCTGGCGTGTGTCGCCATGGGATGCACCAACGTCGAGACGGCGCGAGCCCTCGCGATCGGTCCGGAAACGGTCAAGAGCTACCTGCGCAGCGCGATGAGCAAGCTCGACGCGCACTCGCGGGTGCAGGCCGTCAACGCTGCCAGGATGATCGGCCAGCTTCCGTGAGCGATCAGTTCGAGCGGGCCCAACAGGTGTCGACGAACTGGCGCACCTGCCGGTCGACCTCTCCATCCTCGGGAGCTGTGCCGAAGAACCCTCCGTGGGGCGCGGCCTCGAAGATGTGAAGTTCAGCCGGAATCGCCGCCGTTCGGAGCGCGCGGTGCATGCGTACGGCATTGGAAAGGAAGACGTCGCGAGTGCCCGCGGTGAGCAGCGTGGGTGGGAAACCCTTGACGAAGTCACCGAAAAGCGGCGAGAGGTATGGGTGAGCCAGGTCGTGGCCGTCGGCGTAGAGAAGGTTGACGGGGATCAAGCTCTGGCTGCCGACGATGTCGACGGCGGCGTTCGTCTGAAAGGAATCGCCCGACTCGGTGAGGTCCAGTTCGGGGGTGAGAAGCACCGCGGCGGCGGGTAGCGGCAGGCCCTCGTCTCTGGCCCGGAGGATGAGCGCGGCCGCGAGGTTGGCGCCGGCCGAACCACCACCCACGATGACCTCATCGGGGCGGTGATCGCGCAGGATCGCCCGATAGGCCGAGACACAGTCGTCGAGCGGGGTGGGGTAGGGGTGGTCGGGAGGCATCCGGTAATCGACGGCCCACGTACGCGCGCCGACCTGCCCGGCTGTGGCGATGGCGTTCAACCGGCACGTTTCCCCGCCGCCCTGGATCAAGGCACCGCCGTGGACGTCCAGGAAGACCCGCCGGTCGTCTCCGAGTGTTCCGTCGGGTGTGACCACATAGACGCGCGTGCCCTCTGCGTCGATCTCCGCGATGTCGGCCGCCACCCGGGAAGCACGCTGCTCGTACATCGGCAGCATCGCGTCCTCGGTCGCCGCGATCGTCTTCCGCCATGCGTCCAGGTCATCGAGGGATGGGCGCGGCGATGTCCGCATCAGTCCCTGGGCGAGGAAGGCCTGTGCCTGGGCGCTTACCGATGCGGGAACGGGAATGTCCCGGGCCGGCACGTGCAGCGCCGGAGGTGAACCATCAGCCATCATTGATCGCCTTTCTTGCTGTCCCGTATCAAGAGTGGGCGGCGAGCCAGCGTCCCAACCACCCCAGAACGGGGGTGGTGCGCTCACCGGGCGTGATCGATTCTGTCGTGATGACCGGCTTTCTGCGGGCCGGCCTCCGGATGACGTCGCCCTCGAGCGGCTGCGGGCGTCGGACGCGGTGATCGCGGGACACACCACGACGCCGATCCGCACTACCGACGGCGGCTTCTTCGCCAAGGACGAGCAGGCAACACCCGCGGCGGTCTTCGCTGCGCCCAGCTCGACGTTCCCCGGGCGCAGCACCTCTCCAACCTGCCCAACACCGCATAACGAAAGGAAGAATCACAGTGACGACGACTGACGGGACACACGCCGCGATGCACGTGCCCGCGCGGGACATCCCGGTGCCGGCCTCGGTGAGCGAGCAGGCGCGGGCGTTTCTGGCGATGGGCATGGTGCAGCCGCCGACGCAGTGGCCACCGGTCGATGATCGACAGGCTTGGCGGATGCTGATAGCGGAGCGGAACGCGATGGTACCGGCGGAGGCGGCCGGGCCCATGGTGGCATCGTGCTTCGGCATGGCCGACACCGGCGTCAACGCCGAGGTCGAGGTCATCGACGTCGATGGCGTGACCGTCTACGTGGCCACGCCTGACGGCGTCACACCGGACGATCGCCGGGCCTACCTTGCGATCCACGGCGGAGCCTTCATCCAGGGCGGAGGGGAGCTGTGCCGTCCGGGAGCCATCATGACAGCCGGGGTCGTCGGCGCGCGTGTGTGGGCTGTCGACTACCGGATGCCGCCGGACCACCCGTTTCCGACCCCGCTCGACGACTGCCTGACCGTCTACCGCAGGCTGCTTCAAGAGCACCGTCCCGAGGAGATCGTCGTCGGAGGTGTCTCGGCGGGGGCCAACCTCACCGTCGCCCTGCTCCTGCGGGCCCGGGACGAAGGGCTGCCGCTACCGGGTGGAGCAGTGGTGGAAACCGTGCCCGCCGACTGCACCCAGACCGGTGACACCCTGGTGACCAACAAGGGAATCGACATCACGTTCGCCGACGATCTGACCCCTGTCATCGAGCTGTACGCCAGCGGCCACGACCTGCGCGATCCGTACCTGTCACCACTGTTCGGGGACTTCACCAAGGGCTTCCCGCCCACGATCCTCACCAGCGGCACCCGTGACTTCCTGCTCTCCGACACCGTGCGCCTGCACCGGAAACTGCTGGCGGCCGGCGTTCCCGCGCAGTTGCACGTCTTCGAGGCCGCGCCCCACGCCATGTTCCTCGGCATGGCGCCAGAGGACCACGAGCGGGCGCGGGAGATTCGCCTGTTCGTCGACAAGCACGCTGCCCAACGGTGACATCGCCGTGAGTGGCCGTCGTCTCCGCCAGGGGGAGACGAC
>NZ_JBEXGU010000132.1:0-26613 GCF_040607515.1 Streptosporangium sp. NPDC005286
GCACCGTGAATGGCGGTGCGCCGGCCTCTGGGGGCTGAGGCCGGCGAACGGAAGCCAAGCCCTGCCACCCTCCTTCCAACCGGGCGGCGGGGCTTGCGCAGTCCTGGTCAGCGGCCCCGGATCCGCCAGGTCTGATTCAGGGGACTGTCCCCTCCAGCCCGGCCGCGTCGTCACTGAAGACCAGCGCATGGGTGCCGGACCTGAACGGCACCGAGGCGTCACCCAACTCCCGGACCCGGTCCTCCGGCTCATGTCGATCTTGACGATGTCCCCGCCGAACGCGCCGACATCGGAGATCACGTACCCGGCCCGGACATTGGCCTCGCGCGCCTCCACGTCACCGACCGCCGTACCGATCTCCTTTGGCTTCGCGGGTGGGGAGCGGGCCGAACAGCCAGTTGCCGTTGTGCCTCACATGTTCTCGGCGCCGGCTTTGACGGCTTCGCGGATACGAGAGTAGGTGCCGCAGCGGCAGATGTTGCGGAGGCCGTCGAGGTCGGCGTCGGTGATTCCGCGGCCTTCGGCGGCGGCGCGGCGGACCAGCGCCACGGCGGCCATGATCTGGCCGGGCTGGCAGTAGCCGCACTGGGCGACGTCGTGGTCGAGCCATGCCTGCTGCATAGGGTGCAGGTCCTTGCCGACCGTGGCCGGAAGTCCTTCGATGGTCGTGACTTCGTCGGTCGGCTGGAGATCTGCGACGGGGATCGCGCAGGGGTTGACCGCTTTGCCGTTGATGTGGCTGGTACACGCTTTACAGACATTGATACCGCAGCCGTACTTCGGTCCGGTAATGCCGAGAATGTCGCGCAGCACCCACAGCAGGCGCACGTCGCCGTCGACGTTGACGGTGACCTGCTCACCATTGACGCGGAAAGTGTGCTCGGACAATCAGATCTCCTTGTTTCATCGGGCGTGGTTCAGGCCGTCGGTCGGGGATGGGGGAATGGGCGGGATAGTCGGTTTGGGGGCGAAGGAGAGCGCGCCGTGGTTGATCGGGAAGCTGGTGGGCATCGTTCCGGTCGCGCGACCGTACGCACAGGCGACCGCGGCCATCGACGCGGCGACGCCCAGTTCCCCAGCGCCGCCGGGCTCCTCGGAGGTGCTGGGCATGACGATGATCTGGAGTTCGGGCGGGGTGTTCCACTGCCGGGTGTAGAAGTAGTTGTCCCAGCTCGCTTCGAGGAAGTACCCGTCGCGCAGGTGCAGGCTGGAAGTCAAGGCCAGCGCGATGCCGTCCATGACGCAGCCCATCATCTGTGCTTCCAGCCCCCGCGGGTTGACGGCAAGGCCGACGTCCACCGCGACTACGACCTTGGTGATGCGTGGTCCGGCCACGCCGTCACGGATGGGGCGGTTGACGGTTTCGGGTCGGCAGTCGATCTCCACCAGCACGGCGCTGACGGCCTTGTACTCGGCGTGGAACGCGATGCCCTGCGCGGTGCCGGCCTGCATCGGCCGTCCCCAGGCGCCGACCTCGGCCACCTTCGCCAGCACCGCCCGGGAGCGGTCATCGCGGAGAAAGTCGTGCCGGAACCGGTAGGGGTCTTTGCCCATCCTCGCGGCGAGCCGGTCGACGATGAGCTCCCGGGCGCAGGTGACGTCGGGTGAGTAGACGTTGCGCATGCTGCCGGTGTTGAAGCCCTTGTCGGTTTCGCTGAGTAACTGGCTGCTGGCGCCGAACTTGTAGGACATCGCCTGACTGAGATGGAAGAACGTTTGGGAGAAGCCGATGTCACCCACCGGAAGCCTCGCGGCCATGGCGGTGATGATCTCACCGAGCCCGTGGCCAAGGTCCGTGGAGACGCTGGTGTGCCGCTGCTTGTAGCTCAGCACGGTGTCGCCGAGGTAGGCGACGCGTACCCGCGAGGTGGCCATCGGGTGGGTGCGGCCCTGGCGGGAGTCGTCGGCGCGGTGCCACATGAGCTTGACGGGTTTGCCGAGCAGCTGGGACACCTCGGCGGCTTCCAGCGCGGCGTCGAAGAACAGCTTGCGCCCAAAGGAACCACCGCCTTCGGTGACGTGCACGGTGACCCTGCCGAGCGGCAGCCCCAGCTTGGCGGCGATGGTCTGCTTGGCGACGAGCGGCGATTTCAACGCCGACCAGATCTCGGCGCGGTCGGCCCGCACGTCGGCGATCGCACAGTTGGGTTCCAGCGCGCTGTTGCTGCGGAAGTAGAAGGTGAACTTGCCTTCGACGGTCGGAGTCAGCGGCTTGAGCCCGAGCGGCAGCTCCGCGGCCTCCAGTTTCCGGAGTACGGTCTCGTCGGACGCTCCTTCCGCGGTACCGGATTTCCAGGAGACCCGCAGGGCTCGTACGGCGTCGATGCACTGGCCGAAGGTCTCGGCACGCACCGCCACCCCGGTGGAGATCGTCACGACATCGGTGACACCCGGCATGGCGCGGACCTCGGCGAGGTTGGCCACCGAGCCGACTTTGCCGTTGATGGTCGGCGGGCGGCACACCATCGTCGGCTTCGCGCCCGGGACGTCGAGGTCCATCGCGAACTTCTTGCGCCCGGTCACCGCGTCCAGCGCGTCGATCCGGTTGTGCGGCCTGCCGATGACGGTGAAGTTCTCGCGTGACGTGAGCTCCACCGACACCTGCTGGGTCCGCGTGCTTGCGGCCCTCTCGGCGAGCGCACCGATGTCGACGCTGCGGCCGGAGCGATCGATGATCACCCCGGCCTTCAGCGTCAGATCGGTGACCGACGAGCCGAGTTCGGTCGCCGCGGCCGCCAGCAACCGGAGCCGGGCGATGGCGGCGGCGACCCGGATCGGGGTATAGGTGGCGATGGTCGTGTTCGACCCGCCGGTGAGCTGGTTGAACACCAGCTCCGGCCGAGCGTCGGCCAGTGTGACACGCACCCGTTCCAGCGGTACGGCCATTTCCTCGGCGATCAGCATGGCCGTCGAGGTGGTGATGCCCTGCCCCACCTCGGCCCGCGGCAACGCGAACGACACCGTGCCGTCCCGGTTGACCTCGACCGAGATCAGGCCCGAGGCCGGCAGCGCCGCCGCGGTCATCATGTCGTTGAGGTCGAGCAGTTCCGTGAGTTCCGGTGAGGGCAGCCGGACATCGGGCGCCGGCGTCAGGCCGAGTTCGGCGGCGACCACCAGGGTCGGAGCCGCCACCACGTACCCGAGGAACCGGCGCCGCCCGATGCCCTCGTCCAGCCCGCCACCATTCGATCCCATCATCATTCAGCTCAAACCCGGACGGTTGGTCGTGGGGATCTCAATCTTGGTCTCCTTGGCCTTGGTGAGATAGAACAGGATGTACTTCCGCACGGCTTCGTCGAGGACCCAGGCGGTCTCGGGTACCAGTGGCAGCGGAATGAGGCCCTCGCGGAATCTCACCAGTTTCGGCCAGATGGTGGGGATCAGCAGGTCCCACACCGGCTCGCGTTTGATGCCGTCCCAGTCGGCCACCTGGTCGCCGACCAGGTACCGGGCGAGCGCGTTGCACAGCGGCCGGCTGATGCCGGCGGGACTGGTCTGCTCGGCGAGCTGACCCAGCAGGATGTCGGTCAGCTCCACCCCCTCGGGCGTCGGCCCCATGTTCCGGGGCAGGATCTGGTCCGACTGAGCGTTGGCCGCGGCCCAGGTGGCGGGGATGTATTCGTCCTTGACGCCGAGCATGTGCGCGGTCACCTGCCACACATGCAGGTACGCCTCGGAGTGGGCGGCGCTGATCGGGACCTTCCATTCGAGCATCTTGCGCATGGCGAAGGTCGGCAAGGTGTGCCAGGTGACCAGCATGTCCTCCTGGCTGATCGGGATGTCGCCGGTCCAGTGGGGGGACTGCTGCAGTAGGTGTCGTACCGCCGCGTGTACCAGCCGGGTCTTCACCGCCTCGACCACGCAGGAGCCATCGGGCCGGTACGCATTCAGGGCGCCGACGGCGAATCCCAGGATGCTTGTCTTGGCGACGCGGTCCTCCATGTCCGCGCCGCCCTTGGAGTAGTAGACCGAGAGGGCCTCTTTGGGAATGGCGGTGCTCAGCATGCCGCCACCCACGCCGTTGAGCAGATTGAGGTACAGCCCTCTGGACTTGTTGAACTCGGCTGCGGTGTTCAGCTTGCCGTGGTCCGCCCACGACGGCAGTTGGCGTGCTCTCTCCATGAAGTCCCGCAGGTCCGCCGGCAGCCCTGCGGGCAGGGGCTGGTCGTTACGGGTCCAATTCCACAGCAGGCGGTTGACCTCGGGGACGGCGCCTCGATCGATCAGCGAGGCGACCAGCGGGTCGGCCTCCTCGTCCCACACCCACCGCGGATCGGTGCCGGCGCCGGCACCCGCGATCGAACCGCTCGATGCCCAGGTCCAGGGCGTCGCCCGAGCCGGGAACGCCACCCCCAGCGCTCCGAGCGCCCCCAGGGCTCCACCTGAGATCAGCATCTTGCGCCTGCTCAGCTCTGCCATGCCGGACTCCTCCTGAGTTCCGCACGCCGATGATACGATGATACATATCAGGTTTACTTGTATCTCAATAAGGGCGCAAGCTGATCGGGAAACATTTGAAGAAACAGCTGACCGCTTCGCGGCTTCCGGCTAAACCTCGGCACTCCGGCCGGTTTCTCATCGATATCGAACAAGCCCGCACCTCCGCTGACCGGATGGCTCTGGATGATTTGCGAGCTTGTCACGCTCCATGCCGGCAAGCAGCCGACCAGGGTGACCCGATATTTCCTGGCGCCCATGCCGGAACCGACCGACTCCCCGGATCGATAACCAAGAGCCCGTTTCTCAACCCGGCGGCAACTGCTCGTAGCGCTCCGTTGATATCAGTCACCGGTCATGAGTGTTCAGGCGTGTTAGAACCTGTTTCGGGTATTCGTGAACAGATATGACTGGGGCGTCGGCACACCCAGGAAACGGTCAATACGGGAAACCATGGCCGCCCACACAGGGGACTCGGACGGGCGGGGCGGAAGGCCTGGGCCCGGACTCTGCTGGATTCCGGGCCCGAGAATTCGCAGCGGTGTCCTGGCCTACGGAAAGCAAGCCAGGCCGGGGGCTTTCCTCCGCTTCTGGGCCGAGGGTCCGGCTCAGGAGTTCGGGTAGTTCGGGTTGTTGGTCAGCGGAATCTCGATGTTGATCTGCTGCGCTCCGGACAGGTAGGCCAGGAGTACCTTGCGAAGGAGCTCATCGAAGAGCCAGTAGGTGCTGTCCGCCCCCGGGAACACCTTGAGCACGCCTTCGCGGACGGCGATGAAGGGCCCCCAGAACGTGTTGAGAAGCCCATCCCAGAGCGGATACCTGGGGATACTCAGCCACCCGGCGATCTCGTCGCCGAGCATGAAGCGCGTCAACGAGCCGAGTACGCGCTTGGTGAGGAGGCCGGCATCGATCGTGGCGCCGAGCTCCAGGAGAATGTTGGCCAGCTTGATGCCCTCGGGCGTCGGGGCCAGCACCGGGTCCAGGACCTGCTTGGCCTGGGAATTGGCCTCGGTCCACGACGCGGGGATGTACTCCTCCTTGATGCCGAGCATGTACGCGGCCAGCTGCCACGTGTGCAGGAAGGCCGCGGAGTCGCCGGCGGGCATCGGCACCTTCCACGCGACCAGATTCTTCATGACAGTCGTGGGCAGGCTGTGCCAGGTGACCATCATGTCCGCCTGGCTGATCGGAATCTCCTCGTCGGCGGCCCCCTGCCAGTGCGGGGACTTCGGCAGCAGGTGGCGCACGGCCGCATGCGCCAGCCGGGTCTTGACGCAGGTCACGATCATTTCGCCATCGGCGTCATAAGCGTTCCGAGTCCCGATGTCATACCCGAGCTTGGCGGTCTTGGAGATGCGGTCCTTCATGTCCGCACCACCCTGCGAGTAGTAGACCGCCCGCGCCTCCTTGGGGATGACCGTGCTCATCATGCCGCTGGCGAAGCCGTACAGCACGCCGGTGTAGAGCCCCCGCCTGTTGTTGAAGTCGGCCGCGGCGGCGATCTTGCCTCTGTCGGCCCAGGCCGGCAGCTGACGGGCCTTCTCCATGAAGGCCTTCAGGTCCGCCGGCAGTCCGGCCGGCAACGGCTGACCGTTCTTGGTCCAGGTCCGCAGCAGAGTGTTGACCCTGGGCACCTCGCCCCGGTCGATCAGCGAGGCGACCAGCGTGTCGGCCTCCGGGTCCCATACCCACCGCGGGTCGAGGCCTGCCCCTGTGCCCACCACCGAACCACTGGGCGACCACGTCCACACGCGCGCCTGCGCGGGGGTCGCGATGCTCAGCGCACCGAATGCGCCCAACGTCCCGCCGGCCCGGAGCATGTCGCGCCTGCTGAGTTTGTCCATGCCTTCGTCCCTTCTCCTCGTGAGGCCGAGAGCATTGCTGATACGATGAAACATAAGATGAATCTGAGTATCACCAATACAGCACACAGTGTCGGACATCACAAGACCGTGACAGCGACTGTCAGGGATTGAGGCAGAATCAATCACAGGAGGTGATCGTGGAATCTGCACTGTCCGTGCTCATGGCGCCGTCGGACTCGGAGTCGCTGTTGGAGCGCGCGTACATTGATGCCGTCGAACAGGTTGACGACATGGACGAGACCCGTGCGCGCATACTCGACGCGGCGTATGAGCAGTTCTGCCGCATGGGTATCCGGCGGTCGACCATGGAGGACGTGGCCCGCCGGGCCGGGGTTTCGCGGATCACGGTCTACCGGCGGTTCGCCACGAAGGACGCGCTGGTCGAACATGTGGTACGTCGAGAATTCCGCCGATATTTCGACCAGTTCCTCATCGACATCGAACAAGCTCATACCGCCGCTGATCGGGCGGTTCTTGGCTTTGTGAGCTCATTGCGCGCCATCCGGCGTAACCCGTTGATCAGCGGCCTGATCACCGCGGAACCGGATCTGGTCGTACCCTCCATGATCAGCGACGGGGGCCGAACCCTCGCCACCGTGCGGCAGTTCGTCGCAGGCCAGCTCCGCCACGAGCAACGCGCGGGCAACGTGTCGAGCGACTTGGACACCGACCTCGTGGCCGAACTGATGGTCCGGATCTCCGCCTCCTTCCTGGCGATCCCCAGTCAGATCATCGACCTCGACGACGACGAGCAACTGGCCGCGGTGGCCCGGCAGTTCCTCGTGCCCATGTTGGAGCCAACCGGCCACCCGGATTGACCGCCGGGAAGAGCGAATCGTAGAGCAGCGGCGAAGCACTCCGGCTTTGGCGGGATGAACGTTTTCATCCTGCTTCGCGGGTCTGAGGGATGAGGGTCGCTTTAACGAGCTGACCTGCGCGAAGGGGGCAGCGGCGGAGCTTCCGCAGTACCCGCCGGCTCTTCAACTGCGCATTCGCCCGCTCTGCGGAGGCGCGCATCCTCGCTCGCCGACGCCGGGGCGGTTCCCCCTGCCCCAGGCCGCCTGACTCACATCGATGGCCGGGGTTCGCTGCCGCGTGCCCGGCTGAGATGGTCATTTTCCGGTCAGCATGAGGGCAACAGCGTCCGGGAACATGATCACGATCGGCACAGCCGACGACCTGCGAATCGCCGAGCTCCTTCTCGGCAAACGCCTCAAATCCACGTCCGGCGGCCCGATCGCCTACGTGACCATAGATCCGCCGGCCCCCGAGAGCTGGAGAGGGCCTAGATCACCGTCTAAGACCGGTCGAGGAAGGGTCTAGATCCAGGTGGGAGGGGTCTGGTTTCCAGATCCTCCACCTAGGCTTTCCAGACCCCTCCTGACCTACAACCCAGGCGCTTCAGGCAGCCCTGGACGGGTGCCGCCACAACCCCTGAAAACCGCCCTGGGCGGCAGGGATGGCGGGTTGCCTGCGAGAGCGCTGGGCGGGGCCGATCATCGTCGGGCAGGACGTGAACCGGGGTGCCGCAGGCGTCGGTCGCGAAGTCCTTCGCCGCCCTCCCCGCCTTCCACGGCCCGCTGCCCCTGTTCTTCGCACATGCCGTATCGCTACCGTCAAAGTGGTGCAACCTCTATCTCCGTGAGTAATCACCACAGGTCAAACGGGGCGATGTGCGAAGAACGGGTCTAGCTGCCGGAGCCGGAGCCGGAGCCGGAGCCGGAGTCGCTGTCGGAGTCGCTGTCGCTGTCGGAGTCGCTGTCGGAGTCGGAGTCGGAGTCGCTGTCGGACTTGCCGTCGGACTTGCTGTCGGAGCGGGACTTGCTGTCGGACTTGCTGTCCGAGCGGGACTTGCTGTCCGAGCGGGACTTGCTGTCGGAGCGGGAGTCACTGTCGGACTTGCTGTCGGACTTGCTGTCGGAGCGGGACTTGCTGTCGGAGTCGCTGTCGGACTTGCTGTCGGAGCGGGACTTGCTGTCGGAGTCGCTGTCGGAGTCGCTGTCGGAGTCGCTGTCGGAGTCGCTGTCGGACTTGCCGTCGGACTTGCCGTCGGAGCGAGACTTGCTGTCGGAGTCGAAGGGGTCGAAATCATCGGGGGGCGAGTCGCTGGAGGCCGTGATCCCGTTGACCAGATCGCCGACGGGGTCGGCTAGGAGCGTTGCGTGGGCCGGGCCGGCGGCTACGGGCGCGGCCAGGACGGAGCCGAGGGCAATCAGTGCGGCGGCGATCGTGTTGCGGTTCATCCGCGGTTCTCTCCTTTGAGCAGGGGCGTCCCGCCTGCTGCGGACCGCCCCGTCCGTTACTGCACGCTCTATATGACTACTCAGAGTGAGCAATTTCAAGCTTGGGCAGTATCCGGACGTGTCCCCCGATCTGGGGTGCCGCTTACTTGGCCGGCCAGTTTTCCCGGTCGGCGACGAACGATCCTCGTTGCGGCATCGTTACCACGTAGCCCTCGTCACGGAGCAGGGCGACCGCGGCCCGCGCTGTGTCCCCGGTGATCCCGCGATCAGCAACCATGCTCGACTCCGACGGGATCGCATCACGCGGCTTCAACTCGCCCGCCTTGATCCGCTCACGGATGATCCGGGCGACCCGTGCTGGTAAATCGGGGTTGGGGCGAAACGGTCGATCTCCATGGGTAAGACGCTGGAGACATGTCCTACCTTCGAGGCGGAACAGCACACGATGACTCCGTAGTAATCCTCAGCGAACCGCTGAAACGCCTCCGGCGACGGATCCATGAGCAACTCGAACAGGTGTGCCGACCCATCGGGGCCGCTCTCGCCGTCCGGGTACTCGATCTCACCCACCCGCCAGCAGTCGTCACCGGCCTCCCGCCACAGAGAAGCGGTCACGACTGGCATGCCGTCCTCGTCGCAGAACGCAGGTTCTTCGACACAGTGGCGAAAGACATGGGGGACGGAGTCGAGTACCCCCGGCCACGGCCCGTCGTTGCCGTACGGGCTCATCACCGCCTCGTGGTCGAAGCCGCGGATGTAGGCGCCCGCCGCGGAGAAGACGATGGAGTATTCGTCTCCGGAGCCGTTCCGCATCGAGGCCATCTCCTCCCCAGGACTCCAGTCCGCGTCGAAAGAGTGGTAATGGAAGCAAGATTGCCGCCGCTTCATCGTGGATGGAGGCGCCCAGCCTAGATCATTTGTGACAACGGAGACAGACGCTACCCACCTCGCACCCGCGATAGGAGCAGTTGCCCGCACTCGATGCTTCCGACGCCGCCGAAAACCGGGAGCAACAAGCGATCACGGGACAACATGCTGCACGGATAGCAAAGGGCCGTCCCTGCTTTCAAAGGGTCTGGCCAGTGGACCGGCGAATCCCTTCGCGTCATAGATCGCTATTCTGACCCGGCGTGGGAGTACCGAGGAAATATCATGCGATCAAAGATCAGCTTGGATGCGCTGGGTGAAGAACTCGCCCAGATCGCCGATTCCTCGACGATTACCCCTCTACCGGCAGCCGAGGTCAGCGCGCTTGAAGAAGTGATCGGTGCGCCTCTGCCTCGGGAGTTCTGCTCGTTTCTGCTCCGGTTCGGTCCTGGTGTGCGCCCTGGCCCGGCGCTCGACCTGGAGTGGATCATCGATGAAAAACGACGAACCGCGCCGGCTCCCGACCCTACAGATCGGCGTTGTCAGAGTCTGTCACCGTGCCGCAGCTATTAATTCCCGAAAATGAGTAATGCTGGGGCCTTCACGGCGTATCTAATGGGGTGAGGGGGCCCGTATCGCGTACCTCGGGCCGTCCGCGTCAGCGATCTTGAGGAGAGTAGTCGCCGTGTCGCATTCTCCGGAGCCTACCTACAATTATGCCCTTCCGAGGGCATTTCCCTTCTACATCACGTGCGACGTGTCCCACTCGATGCACGCCCCCCGCGAGGACGGCAGGCAGACTCCGTTCGACATCCTTTCCAACTGTGTCGGGGAGCTGCTCTTTCAGCTCGAGGCCGGTGATCCGGGGGTGAGCGAGGCCGCGCACGTGTCCATCGTGGCCTTCCATGACAGGGCCGACGTGGTGCTCCCGCTCACCCGGCCCTGTGACGCGAGCAACATCCCCGCGCTACCGAAGGGTGGTCAGACCAATTACGAGCAGGTGTTCCTGACCCTGCGGCAGCTCATCCAGGCCGACTGCGCCCGCCTGGCCGGGCAGTACCAGCTCAAGACCCCGGTGGTCTTCTTCATCACCGACGGCGAGCCCTTCGTCGGAAATGGCCGCCAGCCTGCCGAGGTCTGGCTGCCCGCCCGTGCCAGGCTGACCGACCCCGCGTTCCCGCACCGCCCGCACATCACGGCGATGGGCTTCGGCCAGGTCACCGAGCAGACCCTCTGCCAGGTGGCGACATCCTTCCGGAACAACCCGTTGGCGTACGTCGCGGACGAGTCGATCCAGGCGGTCAAGGTGGTGGCGGCGATAGCCCAGGCGGTCCAGGACAGCATCGGCAGCTCGATCAGGAGTTCCGACTTCGTGATCCCGATTCCGGCCGGCATGCGCCGGCTCCCGTGCGGAGGCTCCTGATGGGCCCGCCGGGCCGGGTCCGTACCAGCGCGGTCGCCGCCCTCGTCATCGGGTTCGCCGTCGCGGGCTGCGGCGGGTCCGGCGACTCGGGGCGGCAGATCATCGTCAACGCGCGGGCGGGAGAGCGGGAGCAGCTCGTCGCCGAGATCTACGCCGCCGCGCTCGACCGGGCCGACATCGACGGCGTCGCCAAGAAGGTGGCCGAGGTCGCGGACTACGCGAAGCAGCCGGACGACGCACGGGTCGCCGTCGACTACGACCTCGACGTGCTCGTGGCCGCGTCGCCGGCCCCGTCGACGCCGGACGACCAGCGACTCCCCACCGCCCTCCCCGGGCACACACTCGTGAGCAGGACGGCGATCCAGAGCCGCGCGGTGCTCGCCGTGTCCCCCTCGCTGCAGCGGGACGTCCGGACGATTGCCGAATTCGCGCAGAAGTACCAGAACGACACGGCCCGCGTCACTGTCCTGGTCCCGCCAGAGTTCAGCGTGTTCAACCGGGCGCTGACCGACCGGGGACTCGCCGTCAGCAGTCAGGCCGACTTCGACGCCGCCCTGACACAGTCCGGTTTCACGGGAGGCGCGATCGTCCCGGCCGGCTCGAAGAAGGGGAACCTCGTCCCGCTCGAAGACCCGGACAATATCCTGCCCCCCCGGACGCTGAGCGTGTTCGCCAGCGACCAGGTCGCCAAGGGGGATCCGGAGGCCGAGCGGGTGCTCCAGGAGGTGACGGACGCGCTCACCCCGCAGGTCGTCGACCGTCTGCTCACCGAGGTGAAGAACAACGGGAAGAGGCCGGCCGACGTGGCGAGGGACTGGGCGGGCGACAACGTGTCGACGTCGTCCGGGTTCCCTCTGGCACAGATGATCCTGGCCCTGTTGCTGGGCGGGGCGGCGGCGTTCACCGCGCTCTACCTCCTCGGCTGGCGTCCCGCGACGACCGCCGTGCGTGGGGGGAGGCAATCGGACGTGGCGACACCCGATGCGCCGCGGTCCGCTGCCACGCAGGACACCCGCGTGGTCGTCGGTCCCGAGCCCAGGCCGATCGCCGTGCACCTGCCCTGGAGCACCACCTCGGCCGATGCCGGGCTTGCGCTCGACGGAGGCCTGGTCAAGGGCACGACAGTGCGCGCCGCCACGGTACGGGGCCGCACGCACAGCTTCCGCGGCGAGACCCGGCAGGACGCGTACGGCGTGCGGCTCAGCAGCGACGAGCGCTGGGTCATCGCGGTCGTGGCCGACGGCCTGGGCAGCGCGCGCCACGCGGAGATCGCGTCCACGGTCGCCGTCAGGGCCGCGCTGGACGGGATCGACTCCGCGTTGCGGTCCGGTGAACGCCCGCAGAGCTGGGACTGGAAATCCGTGCTCGCCTACGTGTCCGACACGGTCCGGCGGACCACCGAGTCCCTGGGCTCGCCGCGGCCGGGCACCAATACCGAACGCGCCCCTTCCGCACGGCCCGGGACCACTTTGACCGTGGCCGTCCTCCCTTCGGAGGGAGAGGGGCAAGCCGTGTGCGCCGCCGTCGGCGACTCCCCGGCCATCCTCGTCACCGGCGGCCGGTGGCAGGCGTTGGCGGGCGAGGGAGGAGGCGGCGACAACGTGACGGCGGCGATCCCGGGCGACCTCGCCGATATCCAGGTCCAGGTGTTCTCGTGGCGCACGGGTGACCTGCTGGTGCTCAGCAGTGACGGCTTCGCCGCGGGCGTCGCGGGCGGCCGGACCCCGCTGACCCAGCGGCTGTCCCAGACCTGGCGCACGCCGCCGAGCCTGGTCGACTTCGTCCGGGAGGTCGACTTCCGCCTCTCCACCTTCGACGACGATCGGACGGTGGTCGCGATCTGGGCCGGACGCCACGATACGGCCGTGCCGTGACGGATCTTCCGATGATCGTCCGCGTCGGCGAGCTGACATTCACCGGGGAGGGGCCGGTGCTCCGCGACGGAGGGCAGACGGACGGACTGCGGCTCTGCATCGCCCCCGACCAGCACACCTACCTGTTCAAGAGGTACAAGTCCGAGACCGCCGACGAGGTGCGCGTCCCCGCGCTGCACTCCATGATCCGCTGGCGCAGGGAGCTCCCGGACGAGGAGCGTGCGGTGCTGGACGAGAGGTGCGCCTGGCCGATCGCCGTCGTCGGCACGCCCGCCAGGGCCGAGGGCATCCTGATCAGGCTCGCCGAAAGGTCGATGTTCGAACAGCGGACCTCCGGCTCGGGCGAGGCGACCGAGACCCCGCGTCACCTCGACGAGCTCACCCGGAGCCCGGACCGTGCGAGGCGGATCGCGCAACGGTACGAGGTGAAGAAGGCGTACTACGAGCCGCCGTACAAGCTGGCCGTGCTCGGTGAGCTGCTGGACACCGTCACCTGGCTGCACCAGCACGGGTACGCGGTGGGGGATCTGCAACTGCGCAACGCCGTCTTCACGATCGATCCGCGCCCCAAGGTGTACCTCCTCGACTGCGACTCCTGCGTGCCGCTCCTGGGTGAGGGCGCGATGCCTCCCGTCGACCCGGAGCAGTGGAAGCTTCCGGTGGAGCAGCGTGGGGTGGCCTTCGACGTGACCTCGGACCACTACAAGTTCGCCTGGGCGGTGGTGCGCTGCGTCCAGGAGACGGTCGAAACCTGGCAGCCGGATCCGGTGGTCCTCCGGAGGGTCATGCCGTCGGCCCTCGCCGACACGCTCATCGAGTGCAGCCGTACCCTGCCGCCGCCCGGTGTGCGGGAGCGGCTCCGAGAGGCGGCCGCGGTGTGGCCGAGGATGGTCATCGGGGAGCGGCTCTACGTCAACGTGGACGGCTTCATCAAGAAGCCCTGGCCGACGGGCGAGTCGGCCGTGACACCGGCCCCGATCACTGTCACGCCTCCGGGGCCGGCCACCTCGGCAGGTTCGGGAGGGAAAGTGAATTGGGCGGTCGTGGCGGGGGCCGTGCTGATCGTGCTCTTCTTCCTCATCATCGCCCTGGGTAAGTGACCTCGTTCAAGGGGAGTGAATTAAATGTCCAACACCAGCCGTGTCCCGGGCGTCATGACCGCATCCCCCGCGGAGTAGCCGATGCTTCGCCACCTCTCGATGCTCGCCGTGTCATTGGCCGTGTTCCTGAGCCCGGTGCCACCGTCCCCCACGCCGATCGCGCCCGACGGCTGTGAGCCACCCGACGTACTGCATCAGGAGCTCCAGGTGGCGATAGACACGCTTCGGAACGTGCCGGACGCGGACATCAACATTCAGGTGTTTCCCCAGACCCTCCTGCCGACCTCGACGTCCTACGTCATCGACTACGTGGTGGAAGACTGCTCGGCGGACCGTGGCATCGCCGCCCGGGACGACGTCGCCTACACGGTCGTCCTCACGGTCGGCCCGAAGGTCCCAGATGTGCAAGGTCTTTCCCGCACCGACGCCGAAACCGCTCTCGACGCCGCCGGCCTGGGCAAGGACCCGCAGCCGGCGAGCGCGAGCGCCGACTGGAAGGTCACCGGCCAGAATCCGCCCGCGGACCGACTGGTGAGCTTCGGCACGACCGTGCGAATAGACCTGATCTCCCCGAATCCGCCCCCGCCCGAGGTCACCACTCCTCCTCCAACGCCCGTGAATCCGGGGCGGCAGGTGACCGTGCCGCCGCTGATCGGACTCGACCCGGCAGCGGCCAGGCTGCAGCTCTCGGAGGCCGGCCTGGTGCTCAGCGTGGATCCCGATTCGCCCGAGACGGGGAGGATCGACCGCCAGAATCCCGTGGCCGGCAGCCAGGTCTCCGAGGGCGCGACCGTGACGGTGTCGCTGCGGGAGGCGGTGACGGAGACGCCAAACCCGAACGACGACGGAAACAAAACGGGCCCCGGGGAGATCCCCGGGACCGACAATGGCTCCTCCTCACCGCTGATCCCCGTAGCGCTCGTAGGGATCGTGCTCCCGGGACTGGCAATCGCCCTCGTCCTCGTCCTCGTCGCCCGGACCCTGCGGGCCCGCCGTACCGTGCGAGGGAGCGACCCGCACCAGGCCCCGTCCCCGTCTCCGGCCCCGGCCCCGGCCCAAACCCTGCCGTATCCCCAGCTCCCATCTCAAACCCAGCCCCAGCAGGTGCCGTCGATCCACTGCGATCCGCACCCCGATCCCGCCCCGCGCCTGGAAATCCACCTGACCGGCTCTCCGCCGCCCGGCGCGGCCCCGTCCGCCCCGGTGCCGGACATTCGGGTGGAACTGTTCGCGGACCCCGGCCGCCAGGAACTGAGAGAGGTCGTATCGTGACAGTCCACATCGAAACCGAGCCGGGCACCGCCGATCTCCTGCTCTTCCCGGACCCGAGGGAGGCGGCGGCGGAGCTGTCGCGGGCCCTCGACGCGCGCCGCACGCTTGAGCAGGTCGAGGACGGCACCCAGCGAGCGGGCTCGGCCTTCCGCGGCGCGCTCAACGGCAGGGTCGCCGACGCGGGCGGCGAACTGCTGCGCGGCATCGAGCTGGGCACGGTCCTGCTCGGCGGCTGGCTGCAGTACCGGGAGCTGGGGCTCGCCGCACGCAGGAGCGTCGAACAACCCGGAAGCACCGAAATAGTGCGCCTGACCGGACACACGATCACGTCAAAGCACGCCCCCTACGTCGACGTGTACATCGAGGGTCAGTACGTGGCCCGCGTCGGCTTCGGCATCGACCTGGAGTTCGGCGTCGGCCTGCTCCAGGCGAGCATTCGCAACGGTCGCCTGATGAGCCTGCGCGCGGGCGACTGCACGGCGAGCATAACGTGGAGCGTGGAGGGCTTTCCGGTGGCCCAGAACACGGCGAGACTCACCATGCCGCTCCAGCTCAGGCTCGGTGACGGGATCCTCCTCAGTGGAGCGGGCGCACCGCAACCATGACTGAACTTCGTGGCCGGCGTCATCCGCCGCCTTCGCATCTCGATCCAGCGGGTCGTGGGAAGCCGCCGGATCGGGTCGGTCGAGACGAAGACCGGCACCGGCACTCTCCAGGTCCGCGGGCTCCCATCCAGGTCAGGCGGCAGATGTGGACCCGGTGCGCGGAGTTCTGCACGTCTCAGGGCGTCGAGGGCCTTCTCCGGGCCGCTCTGATCCCACAGCCATTGCCCCCGCTCAGTCCACCACGGGATCCTGGCAGGTGAGATACGGGCGTTCCTGGTCAAGCCACTCCTGGCTCAACCTGGCCCCCGTGGTCAGCTCGATCGTCGCCAGCGCCGCCGCCCGCCAGCTCTTCCCCTTCCTCCATCTGAAGTGCGGCGCCATGGCCATCAACTCAGGCCAACGTGCCAAATTCGGCTCGTGCGTCCATTCCTCCGAGTACATGGCATCGACCATCAGGAGCATCTCCCCGTCGGCGGCAAAGCCGATGCGATTGTTGGCGTTCACGTTCCAGTAGACGCTGTAGGCCCGGGCACCGACGCTGAGACGCGGAAGCACCGGTGGATAGGCATGGTCAGGTGGACTGTCACGGTCGCCGGCGCGTCTGCTCCTGTGAAGCCAGGTCCTGCTTCGGCATTTCCGGGCGTTCGATGCGGGTGGGGTTGCCGCGTACGAGCTCATCGTGGACGCGCCAGCGGGCGGTGGTGACGGCGCGCCCTGCCGTCTCGTCACCGTCCTCGATGCGTTGTCGCAGCAGCCGCATGGCGATGCGGCGGTTGAGGCTGAACTGCCGCTCGGTGTCGACCACGACGACGATCCCCGAGGGCCGGTGGGTCGCCCGTACCGCCGTGCTGGCCTTGTTTCGATGTTGACCGCCGGGGCCGCCGGTACGGCAGGCGACGATGTCGACGTCCGCCTCCGCGAACGTCGTGCGCGGGGTGTCGACCCGGCACGGTTGGGCGATGACGTACCAGTTCTTCCGGCCTGTGCCGGCCCGGTATGGGCTGGGGGCCTGCCAGCACAGGGTTCCGGTCCACGAGGCGGCGAACGCCTCGGCACCGGCTCCCGATATCTGGATCAGGACCGATCGGTAGGTATCGGGCCGGTCACCGGGAACGGTCTCGGCCCGATGGGTCTCCAGGTTCTGCCGGGTGGCGTCGGCTTCCAGGCGGCGCAGCAGCCGGGCCAGCGCCCAGGCGCACTCCTGCGGGCCACGCCCGGCCGACAGGAGCAGGTGGACGCTCACCGCGCGCCTCGCTTGCGGCGCTGGTCCCGCCGGGGCGCGGATCCGAGATCGGGTGTCTTGTAGGTGACCAGAGGGACCGTGGTGGCCACGGGCGTGGCCAGGTCATGGTCGACGAGGTCGGCGATCACCTGCTCGATGCGCTTGTAGGCCGTCGGCGCCTCCTCGAAGAGCAGCTGGCGGTCTCCGCACACCACCAGCGAGCCCACCGGCGTGCGGCGCAGCTCCTCGACCGTGTGCTTGGCCCGGCCCCGGCGCAGGGCGTCCGCACGCGACATCTTGCGGCCCGCGCCGTGCGCGACGGAATGGTTGGCGTCAGGCCCGGCGTGGGCGGCCACGAGGTAGGAGGGGGTGCCTCGCGTACCGGCAATGAGCACGTCGCGGCCGTCACCCGGCGCCGCCCCCTTGCGGTGCAGGTAGACCCCGTCGCGGACCTCGACCAGGTTGTGGCACTGGTCGACGAGCGGCTCGGCGAGCTCGGCCCCCAGGGCATGGGCGACCCGGGCTGCCATCAACCGCCGGTTGAGCGATCCCCAGCGTACGGCGTCGTCATGCATCGCCAGGTAGGCGCCGGGATCAGGGGCGGGGCCCGCGCCGTGGACCGCGGTATGCGCCCGCAGGATCCGTTCGCCCAGCCCCCGGGAACCGCTGTGGACGATGAGAACCAGGTCACCGTCGGCGAGTCCGAGACGGCTCGCGTGGCCCGGCTCGAAGACGGTCTCGATCCGCGCCAGCTCGACGAAATGATTGCCCCGGCCGACCGTCCCGAGACCTTCGACGTGACCGGCTGGGATATCGCCCTTCACAACGGCCCAGGCCGGGTCGTCGGCATCTTGCTCGGGATCCAGCGCGCGGTCGAGGTCGGGGAAGCGGGCGGCGAGCTTCTCGGGTACGGCGCGCTTGAGCTTCATGGGGAACACGGCGATGCCGCAACCGATGTCGGAGCCCACCAGGAACGGGTACAGCACGGTCGATGCCATGGCGGCGCCGATGGGGGCGCCCTTGCCAGGGTGCAGGTCCGGCATGGCGGCGACGTGCATCATGCCGTCGAGGGCGGCCACCTGGTGGCACTGCGCGAGGGCGTCGGACTCGATCCAGCTCGCGGGGGAGGCGAACACGGTGACGGTGGCCGACCCCGTGGCCGTGGTGGACGGCAGCGGGGACTCCTGCCGGGAGTGTTGCTGAGACAAAAGGCTCTCTTCCCTTAAAGGGGTATGGGTTGACAGCATTGCGGGGCGCGTCGGCGCCGTGGCATCTCGGAGTGGCGGGGTGCTGTCCGTCAGAGCGTCATGGACACCACGTTCCCTGAGCCCACCACGCGAGGCAAGCGGTTTTCGGTCGTACGCGGAACCTGTCAATTTGATCAAGGCAGTTGAGCTGGGCTAATTCTGTCTGGATGATCTCGGTCACCGCTCGCCCCGAGCCGTCGAGTTCTCGCTGCCGGTGGCGAGCTGATCCAGCAGCGCGAAGAGCTTTCCCTGCACCTCGATCACCTGGCGGGTCTTGTCGAGCTGCTCGTACTCCTGCAGAATCCGAGCCTTGTACGCCGCGGAGTACCGGCGGGCTGTGGCCCGCTCATGTACCTGCGGGTCAGGGGGCTCGGGGTCTGGCTGTCGTGCTCCACGAAGGGATGTCCCCTTCCCCGCCCTCGATACAGAGTTATGTACCTTTTTGTTGCCTCTGTCTAGTTTGGCAGGGAGGGTGTTGCTCCGTATGACCGACACCGAGATCGAGATCACCGCGGAGTTGGTGCGGGATTTCTGGAGCAGCCGATGCAGCGGCTCGGACGCCGCCTGATCGGCCGCTACGCCGGCGTCGTGCGGTCGGCGACGTGACCCCGCGGCCGGGTCGCGGTCATGACGAGGCCGGTGCTGCCGCGCCGGACGTCAGAGCCGCCTGTACGATGCGGATCGCCTCGGCCGCGTCGATGCCGACGCTGGCGATCACGGCGGCGTAGTCGGCGGCGGCCCGGCGGGCCCGCTCCCGGCCTTCCTCGCCGGCGGCCGACACGAACGAGCCCGCCCGCCCGCGCGTCTCGATCAGCCCCGCCTCCTCCAGCTCCCGGTAGGCCCGGCCGACCGTGTTGACGGCCAGGCCGAGGTCGGCCGCCAGGTGGCGGATGGTCGGCAGCCGGGCGCCCACGGCCAGCGTGCGGTCCTGGATCTGCCGGGCGAGCTGGGCCCGCAGCTGCTCGAACGGCGGTACCGGCGAGGTCGCATCGATGACGATCATCGGACGCTCATGGCCCGCTGGGCCACCGTCGCGCACGACGGCGTCCTGGCATGGAGCGCGACGCACGCGGCCAGGCTCAGGATCAGGTAGGCGACCGCGGCGGCGCCCCACCAGCCGGGCGCGGTGCCGAACAGCACCACCGGCAGCGACCACTGCACGTTCGGCGTAGTGAGCTCGCGGGCGTCTTCGACGCGCATGATGACGTCGGCGGTCAGCGACTCCTCGTCCTGCGCCACGACCGGACGCCTGAGCAGGTGGCGCAGCTGCAGGGCGGTGATGGCCGTCGCGCCGAGCAGGCCGATCAGCACGACGATGGCCAGCTGCCGCACGGTGGGGTCGGGAACGGCCAGGGCGCTTGCGGCCAGCACCATCGCACCAGCGAACGTGGCGGCCGCGAAGACGGCGTACGGCCGGCCGAGCACGGTCCGCCAGCCGGGCTGGATCGGATGGGCGGCCCTGCGCGACAGCGTCGCGCCCGCCCGCTGGTCGACGCGTCGCACCCACTGGTCGAGCAGCGACTGTGCCAGCAGTAGCCCGGCCACCGACGCGGTCAGGGCCAGCAGCGGTAGCGGGCGATGCGGCTGGAAGCCGCCGAAAGTGGAAGTGGCGACGAGGGCGCTCACGATGATCAGCGTGGCCAGGATGACGTAAGTGGCCAGGCGGGCGCGTCTGCGGACCGCCAGCCGGCTGGCGAGCAGCGGGGTCGGGTGAGTGTCGGCCAGGTCGTGGCGGGCCAGCCACTCGCCCGCCATGCGCAGATCGGTCGTGCGCGTCGGCGGGTCGGTGTCCGGTAGCGGTTCGCGGGTCATAGCGCCTCCTTTGTCGCAAGCTTTGTAGCAATAGGGTGCGTCATACCTTGCGACAAAGTCAATGCCCCGTGGACTCTCGTCGTCCTCCGCGAGCACCCCCGGCGGCTCATCGCCGAGTGCCCGCGCCTCGGCGCACTCGATGAACTGGCCGATCTCCGACTGATCCAGTGGGCACACATGCTCGGATTCCGCGGCCACTTCTCCACCCGCTCCCGCCACTACTCCACCACCCTCGGCGACATCCGAGCCGACCGCACCACCTACGCCCGCGACGAAGCGATCACCACCGGACGGCTGCCCCTGTTCGACGAGGAGACCGTCCTCGTCATCGCCGAATGGGAGTACGCCGGAAAGGGCTACCCACTCGGCGACGCACTCCTCGCCGCCGCGCTGGCCGAGCACATCGACCGGCACAAGCCCGAGGACGTGCTGTTCCGGACGACCCGCGGGAACCTGATCCGGCGTGACTACTTCAACGCCGACATCTTGAAGCCCGCGATCCTCACAGCCGGAATGCCGGCCGACATGACGTTTCACGATCTGCGGCACACCTTCGCCAGTACGGCGCTCGCCGAGGACGTGCCCATCTCCGAGGTGTCCCGGTGGCTCGGGCACGAGTCCATCACCACGACCGTGGATCTCTACGGGCACCTGGTCCCGGAGGCGTCCGAACGGACGCGGACGGCGCTGGGCAACGCCTTCGCCGCCGCACTTCAACTCACCTGAATGTGCCCCCGATGTGCCCTCTCGGGGTTTCAGGCCCCCTGAAGGAGAGCTCCACTGCAGGTCAGAAGCGGGAAAGGCGGACGAGTCGGCCTGTAGGCCGGGTTTTGTTCCTCACTTGCGTGAGGAGGCGACCATCCATCTAGGGCCGACGTTGCCGGCGGCCTCAAGCGGTCTACCCGCGCGGCTCGGGCGGGCAGCCCTCAAGCGTCGCGCGCGGGACACTCCGAAGAGCGCCCCTTCTTGACCTTGCTCCGGGTGGGGTTTACCGAGCCGCCCACGTCACCGTGGGCGCTGGTGGTCTCTTACACCACCGTTTCACCCTTACCTCCCCGCGAGGGGAGGCGGTCTGTTCTCTGTGGCACTGTCCCGCGGGTCACCCCGGGTCGGCGTTACCGACCACCCTGCCCTGTGGAGCCCGGACCTTCCTCGGCGGGTCTCCGAAGAGACCCGACGCGGCCGCCCGGCCGGCTCGTCCGCCGTGTTCCAAGCCTAACGGGTCCCAAGTGGGCTCCAACCGAACGGCAAGTCATCTGCGCTGAAATATGAATCAAGCGGGACGGGACAGACGAGCGTCAGGGGAAAGCAATGAGAGCGAGGATGGCCGGTCCCGCGCGCTGCCGGGATCCGCACCGGTGTGATGGGATACGGCCATCACACCAGGTGTGGACGCGCACACCGATGCGGGAGGCGAGTGTCGGCCGTCTCCCGCATCGGGCCCGATCGTCGGTTGGAGGCCCGGCAGCGTACCGCCACCCGAAACCGCCGGTTCAGCGCAGGTGGGAGGTGTCGTTGAACGCCTTCACCACCGCCGGACCGTCGGCGTAGTACTCGATCAGGGACAGGGCTGACAGGTCGAGATGCATGCGATACAGCGCGCTGAGGGGAGCGAGCAGCGCGAATCGCAGCAGCATCTTGATCGGCGTGACGTGGGAGACGGCGAGGATCGTCTTGCCCTCGTAGCGCTCGATCAGCAGGTCCCCGGTCGCCTGGACCCGCCGCGCCGCCTCCCCGAAACTCTCCCCACCCGGCGGCGCGGCGGACGGGTCCGCCAGCCACGCGGCGAGCTCGTCCGGCCAGCGACGCTGGATCTCGGTGAACGTGTGGCCCTCCCAGTCGCCGAAGTCGGTCTCCCGCAGACCCTCCTCGACGACGACCTCAAGACCGGTCCTGGCCGCGACGATCTCCGCGGTGGCACGGGCGCGCCGCAGCGGTGAGCTGACGATCACCTGGATGCCGTACGACTCCCCCGCCAGCTTGGCGGCGGCGGCCTCGCCCTGGGCTATGCCGTTGGGCGTGAGTTCGGGATCGCCGAGCCCGGAGAACCTGCGCTCGACGGAGAGCGGCGTCTCACCGTGCCGGAGCAGGTACAGCGAGGTCGCGACCGAGGTGGGCGAGCGCCAGCCGGTGCCGCGCCCGGTGGACATGGCCGTCCGTTCCGCCGGCTCTCGGGTGACGACGCCACCACCGGAATCACCGGCGCCGAGGTCATCGGTGTCGAAGAGGAGAAGGTCCTCGGCGGGGCCCCCACCGGTGAGGGTGGCGGCGGCACCGCTCCCGGAGACAGCGGTCCCGGAGGCGCCGATCGCTCCCCCGGCGGGAGAGGAGGAAGCCGAGGCGGTCCAGGTGCGGCCCTTGGCCGCGGCGTCCATGGCCTCGTTGGCCAGGCGATCGGCGTCCTTGTTCTTCTCGCGCGGGATCCAGCGCCAAGTCACCCGGAGGCGCCTGGCAAGGGCCGCGGCCTGTAGGGCGAGCGGGCGCAGGCCCTCGTTCTTGACCTTCCACCGGCCGGCCATCTGCTCGATGACCAGCTTGGAGTCCATCCGGACCTCGACCTTCGCACCGTCTCCGGCCAGGGCCAGCAAACTGGTCAGGCCGGCGATGAGCCCGCGGTACTCGGCGACGTTGTTGGTCTGGGTGCCGATCGACTCGGCCGTCTCGGCCAGCACCTGGCCGTCGGCGGCGTCCTTGACGACGGCGCCGTAGCCGGCCGGCCCGGGGTTGCCCCGCGAGCCGCCGTCGGCCTCCACAACGTACGAGGTCACAGGCCGGACTCCGCGGTGCGGACCAGGATCCGGCGGCACTCCTCGCAACGGATGACCTCGTCGTGGGAGGCGGCCTTGATGCGGTTGATCTCGGCGATGGACAGGCTGGTGCGGCAGCCGAGGCAGCGGCCGCCCTGGAGCATCGCGGCCCCCACCCCGAACTGCTCCCTGAGCTTGCCGTAGAGGGCGAGCAGGTCGGCCGGGATGTCCTTCTCGACCTCGGCCCGCCTGCGCTGGACCTCGTCCTTCTCCTTGTCGATCTCGGCGAAGACCGTGTCCCTGCGGTCCTCGGCGACGCCGCGGGTGCCCGTGAGCTCGTCGCGCTCGGCCACCAGCTTGGCGACCTGCGCGTCCGCCGCCTCGCGGCGCTCCATGATCTCCAGCACCACGTCCTCCAGGTCGCCCTGCCTGCGCGTCAGGGAGGCGATCTCCGACTGGAGGCTGGCCAGGTCCTTCGGCGAGGAGACCTGTCCGGAGTCGAGGCGCTTCTGGTCGCGTTCGGCGCGGATGCGGACCGAGTCGACGTCGGCCTCGGCCTTGGTCTGCTCGCGGGCGAGGTCGCCGGACTCGGTCTCGGCGGCGATCACCTGGGTCGCGATGCGGGCGACCCGAGCGGAGAGCTCGTCGATCTGGGCCAGCTCGGGCAGGGTACGGCGGCGGTGGGCCAGCCGGTCGAGGGCGGAGTCGAGTTCGGCCAGGTCAAGCAGACGCTTCTGGGCCGCAGGGGCTGCTTTCACGTGAAATCCTCGCACTTTGCTGTTGTTTTCCAGGCGTCCGTGACCGTCTCGGAAACGCGCGTCTCAACAGTAATCCCCCTGGCGGCCGATGCGGACGCCAGATGGTGCGCCGCGTCGGCGAGCCACGGCCACTCGGTGGCCCAGTGGGCGGCGTCGATCAGCGCGGGGCCGTCGGCCTCCATGAACTCGCTCGCCGGGTGGTGGCGCAGGTCCGCGGTGAGGAAGACGTCGACCCCGGCGGCGCGGGCCACCCCGAGCAGGGAGTCTCCGGACCCTCCGCTGACCGCGATCCGCTGGACGGGGCGACCGGGGTCTCCGGCGACCCGCAGGCCGCCCGCCGTGGCGGGAAGCCCGCGCGCGGCCTGCCGGGCGAACTCGGCGAGGGGGATGGGGGCGGGCAACGAGCCGATCCGGCCCAGGCCGCGCCTGGGGTCGTCGGCCGCGGGCATGAGCGGGACGAGCGGGCCGGTCAGGCCGACGGCGCGGGCGAGCGCGTCGGAGACGCCGGGATCGGCGACGTCGGCGTTGGTGTGGGCGGTGAAGAGCGCGACATCGTTCTTGATCAGCTTGTGGATCAGGCGGCCCTTGAAGGTGGTGGCCGCGACGCTCGTGGTGCCGCGCAGGTAGAGCGGGTGGTGGGTGACGATGAGGTCGGCGCCCCAGTCGAGGGCCTCGTCGGCGACGGCGGCCACCGGGTCGACCGCGAACAGGATCCTGCGTACCTCCGCGGCGGGGTCTCCGCAGACGAGTCCGACCGCGTCCCACGACTCCGCCCAGCGTGGGTCGTAGCGGGATTCCAACTCTGTGACGATGTCGGCAAGCGTAGGCACCCGCGCAGACTATCGGCCTATTCCCCGGCGCGAACGGATCACCTAATGTAAGTGGATACTGACCCATGGGGGGAGCAGCGGATTCCAGTATTTATTCCAGTATTTGTCGCATATGAAGAGGTGTGGAGTTGGGGAGACGTGGACACAGGCGGCAACTGGAGCTTGAGGACGTCTACCGGCGCCTGATCCTTGCCGGCATCGGGGACCGCTGCCGTGACAACACCGACCCGGAGGCGTACGCATGAGTCCGAAGATCGCGATCATCGGCGCCGGATTCGGCGGGCTGTGCATGGCCATCCAGCTGGAGAAGGCCGGCATCCGCTCGTACACGATCTTCGAGAAGGGGGACAACGTCGGGGGCACCTGGCGCGACAACACCTATCCGGGGGCGGGCTGCGACATCCCCTCGCACCTGTACTCCTTCTCCTTCGAGAAGTACTCCAGCTGGACGCGCCGCTTTCCCGAGCAGCCGGAGATCCTGGGCTACCTGGAGAGGTGCGCCGACAAGTACGGCGTGCGACCCCGCCTCCGGCTGAACACCGCGGTCGTCGCCGCCACCTTCGAGGAGTCGCTGGGGAAGTGGCGGGTCCGCACCGCGGCCGGGGGCGAGCTGTTCGACGTGGTGGTGTCGGCGGTGGGACAGCTCAACCAGCCCCGCCTGCCCGACATTCCGGGAATGTCAACGTTTAATGGCATGGCTTTCCACTCCGCCCGCTGGGACCACTCCGTCGATCTGACGGGCCGGCGGGTGGCCGTGATCGGCAGCGGGTCCTCGGCGGCGCAGTTGATCCCGAAGGTCGCCGAGATAGCCGATCACCTGGACGTCTTCCAGCGGACCCCCAACTGGGTGATCCCCAAGGCGGACGCCGTCTTCGGCCCCGGCGCCAGGGCCGCCTTCCGCTACGTGCCGTTCCTGCAGCGCGCCTACCGCGAGTGGATCTACCGGTACGCGGAGATCGCCCTCTACCCGGCCCTGGCCGGAGGCTGGAGCTCCGACCCGCTCCGCAAGCGCGCCCTGGAACACCTGCACGACCAGGTCCCCGACCCGGTGCTGCGGGCCAAGCTGACCCCGGACTACCCGGTCGGCTGCAAGCGGATCGTCGCCGACAGCAAGTTCTATCCCGCACTGACCCGCCCCAACGTGGACGTCGTCACCGACCGGATCACCCGGATCGTCCCCGGCGGTGTGGAGACCGCCGCCGGACTCCGCGAGGCGGACGCGATCGTCTACGCGACCGGCTTCGAGACCTCCGACTTCCTGGTTCCCATCCAGGTCACCGGGCGCGACGGCCGGCACCTGGCCGAGGAGTGGAAGGACGGCGCGGAGGCGTACCTGGGCATCGCCGTACCGCACTTCCCCAACCTGTTCCTGCTGTACGGCCCCAACACCAACCTCGGCCACAGCTCGATCGTCTTCATGATCGAGTGCCAGGTCCGGTACATCATGGGCTGCCTGCCACAGCTGGCCGCGCGCGGGCCGATGGAGGTCAGGCCGGAGACGATGGCCACCTGGCGGCGGAGCCTGGAGGCGGCCATGGAGCGCATGGTCTGGCAGGCGGGCTGCACGAGCTGGTACAAGAACGAGGCCGGCCGGGTGACCAACAACTGGCCGGGCACGGCGACCGCCTACCGCCGCATCACCGGCGCCCCGGCCCCGGACGCCTTCCACTTCGCGCGCTGACCCACGCTCCCTCGCGAGGCGCGGGGGGCGAAGTGCCGATACCGTCATGGCGAACGAGAGCCGTACGCGCAGAAGGGCCCGCCGTGTCCGCCGACCTCCACCGCGACTCCGTGGTCGCCGATACCCACAACGACCTGCTGATGGCCGTCACCGCCAGGCCGCCTGCCCGGTGGGCGTCGTTCTTCCGCGAGCGCTGGCTGCCGCAGCTGCGTGAGGGCGGGGTGAACCTCCAGGTGCTGCCGGTCTTCATCGACGACCAGTACCGCCCCGAGGGCGCGCTCCGGCAGACACTGCGCATGATCGAGTGCGCCCATGTGCTGGCCGAGGGCAACGCCGACGCCGTACGGCTCTGCCTGGACGGCGCGCAGATCGACGAGACGCTCGCCCAGGGCGGGATCGCCCTGGTCCTGGCGCTGGAGAGCATGCCCGGCCTGGATTCGGCCGTCGAGCTGGTGCCCACGCTGCACCGGCTGGGCGTGCGGGTCGCCTCGATCGCGCACTGGGGCCGTACCGCGCTGGCCGACGGCAGCGGCGAGGACGCCACCGGCAGCAGGCTCACCGCGGCGGGGGTGGAGACGGTCCGGGAGATGGAACGGCTCGGCATGATCTTCGACGTCTCCCACCTGGGCG
>NZ_JBEXGU010000133.1:0-26518 GCF_040607515.1 Streptosporangium sp. NPDC005286
ACGGCACCTTGGCCGCCAAGGATGCCGTTCATCATGACGCGATCTGTGTGCTGCGTTTTCCCGGCGGTGTCGACTGGGACGGCGAGCAGGTCACGGTGTGTATCGGTATCGCCGCCAAGGGTGATGGTCATGTGCGGCTGCTCGCCGAACTCGCCCAGATCCTGATGGATCCCGAGCAGGCCCGGGCCCTTCGCGAGGCGACGCAGGTCGCCGAGGTGGTCCGGTTGCTGCAACCCAACGAAGAGGACGAGGCACAGTGAAGGTCGCTCGTTTCCACGCTCCCGGTGACATCCGCGTCGAGGAGGCGCCCGAGCCCGTCACCGGAGCCGGTGAGATCAAGATACGCGTGCGCAACTGCTCGACGTGCGGCACGGATGTGAAGATCTCCAAGTACGGTCACCACCACATCAGGCCGCCCAGGGTCATGGGGCATGAGATCGCCGGACAGATCGCCGAGGTCGGCCAGGGCGTGAGCGGCTGGGCGGCGGGCGATCGGGTGCAGGTGATCGCCGCGATCCCGTGCGGGACGTGCGCCGAGTGCGGCCGGGGCCGGATGACGGTGTGCCCGAACCAGGAGTCGATGGGTTATCACTACGACGGTGGTTTCGCCGAGTACATGATCGTCCCGGCCAAGGTTTTGGCGGTCGGCGGCCTCAACCGTATCCCTGAGGGGGTCGGTTTCGCCGAGGCCTCGGTGGCCGAGCCGCTGGCGTGTGTGCTCAACGGCCAGGAGCTGGCCCGTGTGGGCGAGGGCGACGATGTGGTGATCATGGGGTCGGGTCCGATCGGCTGCCTGCATGTGCGGCTGGCCCGCTCGCGCGGCGCGGCCCGGGTGTTCCTGGTCGATATCAACGCCGAGCGGTTGGAGATGGCGGCCGGGCTGGTTCATCCCGACGCGGTGGTGCACGGCCAGGACGTGGTCGAGCAGGTGCTCAAGCTGACCGAGGGCAGGGGTGCTGATGTCGTGATCACCGCCGCTGCTTCCGGGGCGGCTCAGGAGCAGGCGTTGCAGATGGCGGCTCGTCAGGGGCGGATCAGTTTCTTTGGTGGTCTGCCCAAGGATGATCCGATCATTCGGTGTGATTCCAACCTGGTGCATTATCGGGAGTTGACCATCGTGGGTGCGAACGGGTCCAGTCCGGCGCACAACGCGCGGGCGCTTCAGCTCATTGCTGAGGGTGCGGTGCCGGTGGCGGACCTGATCACGCATCGTCTGTCTCTGACCGGGGTCCTGGAGGCGATCGACATCGTCAGCAGGGGTGAGGCCATCAAGGTCACCATCGAGCCCTGAAAGGAAGCCACAGATGCCGGAAAGGACAGTGGCCGTCGCCTCGCGCTCGGGCCTGCACGCGCGCCCTGCCAAGATCTTCGTCGAGGCGGTGATCCGGCAGGGCATACCCGTGCGCATCCGTGTCGGCGGCGGCAAGCCGGTCCCCGCCAACGGCATGCTCGCCGTGAGGTGGCCGTGACGCTGTCCGAGACGCTGCGCGGCCTCGGCATCAGCCCCGGCCACGCAGCGGGCCGGGTGTACCGGAGGGCGGCTCCACGGCTGCCGGACCCCGCTCCGGTCACGGACACGGCCACAGGGATCACCCTGGCGGCGCGGGGCTGGAGGAGGCCGTAAAGGAACCGGCCGTACGGGCGGCGAAAGCGACCGATCCGGCGGCACGCGACGTCCTGGAGGCGCAGGCCGTGATCGTGGCCGACCCCGTGCTGCGCGAGTCGGTCGAGCAGCACGCCGGAGCGGCGATGGACGCCGCGCACGCCATCAACATCGCGTGCGCACACCATCGGCGGGCGCTCCTGTCCGCGGGCGGCTACTTCGCGGAACGCGCGAGCGACCTCGACGACATCGGGAACCGCGCCGTCGCGGTCGTCCTCGGTCTTCCGATGCCGGACGTCCCTTCTCCGGGCTACCCCCTCATCCTGACGGCCGGGGATCTCGCGCCCGCCGACATCGTGTCGGCCCGTGGCCTCCCCGCCGTACGGAACGCCCTCGCCCGCCACTCCACGGCCCGGTGCCGGCACAACGCTCAACTCGCCCGGGCAGCCTGTGGCCCCGATAAAGCACGAAGGGCGGTGCGGGAGGCCTGCTGAGCGGGGCCGGTGCTCGATTCCCGGACCGACTCGGGTGAGTGTCGCGCGGAGCCGGTTTTCGCATTCGGGTTTCGGGCCGGCCGGATCGAAGCATGCTCCCCGTGCCTGATCGATGCGGAGTGCGGCTACTCGTGAAGCGGGATGGTGACCATGTCGGGACGAATCTTCCATGGTGAGGCCAGGCTGGTGGGCCGGGAAGCGGAGTTGGGCACGCTGGTGTCCGGGCTGGACAAGGCCGCACAAGGGTCGGCACGCATGATCCTGATGCGGGGGCCCGAGGGGTCCGGCAAGACCGCCCTGCTGGACGCCTTGGAGCGGTACGCCCGGTGCGCCGGAGCGACGATCCTGCGCGGCTCCTGCTCGCCCGCCGGGGCCCGGCTGCCTTGGCACGCCGCGGAAAGCCTGTTCGGCGGGGCGTCACTCCATGACGAGTACGCCACCGTGCCGCTGTCACACCGGTTGCTCCGGCGCGTCATAGCGGCGACCGCGTCAGGACCGGTGGTCATCATGCTCGACGACACGCAGTGGTGCGACGAGGAGTCGTTGGTATGGCTGGACTTCCTGATGAACCGCGGGTACTACCTTCCGCTGCTCGTCCTGCTCGCCCAGCGCCGTTCCGGCCAGCCGAACTGGCGACGGGCGATTCCCGGTGTCGCCGCGCGCGGGCACCGCACCATCGACCTCGGGCCGCTGTTCGAGGAGGACGCGGGAGAGATGGCCAGGTGGTGGTGGGACGCCGTACCGGAGGAGCCGTTCGTCCGCGCGTGCAACAGCGTTTGCCGTGGCAATCCGTCGCTTCTCGCGCGGCTGTTCGCACGCCTGAGCGAGGAGGGTGTGTCGCCCGATGCCCGGGGCGCGCTCCGGGCCGGTGAACTCGGCGCCGAACTCTTCGCCGGGCAGTTGCTCGCGACGCTCGACCGGCAGCCCGAGTACGTGCGCAAGGTCGTGGAGGCCCTCGCCGTGCTGGGGCAGGCCGACGCGGAACTGGTGGGCATGCTGTCCGGGGTCTCGGAGCCGCTGGTAGCCGCCGTGATCGACATCCTGCGTGACGAGGAGATCATCGACGCCGACCTGGCGGAGTTGAACGACGATCATGTACGCACCATGGTGCTGAGCGGCATGCCGGCCACCACGCTCGATCGGTGGCGGGAGCTGGCCGCCCGGCTGCTCAACGACGGCGGCCGGCCGGCCGAGGAGATCAGTGCGCAGTTGGTGCTGCTGCCCAGGCTTCCCGAGCCCTGGATGCGGGATGTGCTTCTTGAGGCGGCGCGTCGTGCCGAGCGGGACGGGTCACTGGGGGTGGCGGCGCGCTACCTGGGCCGTATGGTCGTGGCCGATCCCGCCGACATCGACGCGCAGGCCGACTTCGCGCGGCTGATCGGACATGACGATCCGTCGGGAGCGTACGCGATGCTCCGTGGCGGGATCGAGGGGACCGGTGACGTACGGGGAAGGGCGCGCCTCGCGGTCCAGCTGGCCAAGGTCGCGCCGCCCCTCGGCAAGGAGCCGGAGGCGGTCTCGATATTGAACGGCATCCTGGCGGAACTCGACGGCGTGGTCGCCGACGACCATGAGCTGCGGACGCTGGTCGAGTCGGCGCTGCTGCTGATCGGATGGAGCCGCCGGTCCACCGCCAGGGTGATCTCCGAGCGGGCGATGGCGATGCCGATACCGGAGGCGCACGCCGTGAGCGAGCGCGAGCTGCTCGCCGTGCGATCGATGATCTCCGCGATGTGCGGTGCCTCGTCCCAAACCTGCCTGGTGCCGGCCCGCCAGGCGCTGAGCGGTGCGGATGAGACTCCCGGTAGCTGGGCATTCGGCGCCGCCGCGTACGTACTCTCGCTCGCTGACGAGGTTGAGGAAGCGGTTCAGGCCATGGACCGGGTGATCGCGCGCGGCGCGGAGCATGGGGACGTCTGGGGCCGGGCGATGGCCTTGTCCACGCGGTCGTGGATCCTGATCGAGGCGGGCGACCTCGACGGGGCCCTGGTGGACGCGACAAGAGCCGTCGAGCTGGCGGACGAGTGGTCGTGGTCGAAAAGCGTCACGGAGCCACGGACGGCCCTGGCGGCGGTGCTCGCCCAGCGAGGCGACCTCGACCAGGCCGCTTTCGTGCTCGGCCAGATGACCTCGCCGGACTTGGAGGAGTCCCTCCTTGACCATCCACGGGTGCTGATGACGAGGTCGTACCTGGCGGAGTCGCGAGGTGACCACGAAGGCGCGCTGTCGTCACTGACCGCCTGTGGCGCGCTGCTTGCCAAGTCCGGTATCAGGAATCCGATATTCGCGCCGTGGTGGCTGGACGCGGCCTGTCTGCTCGCCGACCTGGGCCGCCGGAACGAGGCGGAGGAGCTCGTCGAGCACGGTGAGCGACTCGCCGCGGCCTGGGGGAGCGCATCCGCTCGGGGATTCGCCCTGCTGGCGAGGGGGGCGATCACTGAAGGGAGCGATGGGGTGGAGATGCTCACCGAGACGGCGGAGACGCTGGCGAGCACCCAGGCGCGCTGGTATCTGGTTCGGGCCGAAAGCCTGCTCGGCGAGGCGCTGCTGCGGATGGACGATCGCGAGGGTGCCCGTGGGCATTTCCGCCGGGCCGTGTATCTGTCGGTGCGGTGCGGGTTTCGCGCGCTGGCCGTGAAGGCGCGCGACCGGCTTGTCGCCGCGGGCGGCTGGATGTACCAGGGGGCCGACGGGGTCAAGGATGTGCTGACCATGGGAGAGCGGCGCGTCGCGGAACTCGCGGCGACCGGTGCCACCAACCGAGAGATCGCCCACACCCTGCGCATCGCGGTGCGCACTGTCGAGATCCATCTGACCAGCATCTTCCGCAAGCTGGACGTGAGTGGCCGAACGGACCTGGGGTGGGCGCTGGACGCGCTTGGCAAAGCGGGCCGGATCACGCCAACTGCCGGGTGACATCGCAGGCCGGGCCGGCTCGATCGACGTACGATCAGGAACTGACCGGCAGTGCCGTCGCGCACGGCCCGCCGGTGCATGAAGCGTTCCTACTCGTCACGAGATTCGCTGAACACTGCGCAAATGCCTAGGAATCGACGGAGACAATCAGCAGACCTTCGCGGTGGCAACGACCGCGCGACAAAGCCGCGGGGGTCGGGGATGGCGGTGAGCTCAGAAACATGCTCACCTCCTACCATCGCGCGATCTCGATATCGGTCTCGATCTGATATCGGACGATCTTTCGAGAGCAGGTGAGATCCCCGCGATGTCCCGCAAGAGGCGACAACGGCGAGACGCCGACGGACCGAAGTACCACCCTCTCGCCTTCGGCGGCTGGGGTGACTACAAGACCTGGGCCGAGCACCAGTTCCTGCCCAAACCCATCGAGGACAGCGCGGACGATGACGCGCGGGATGTCGACGCCAACGCCGTCGACGCCGCCGCCGTCGACGTCACGCAGGAAGAGACACGCGGTGATCCACCGGAGCCGCGGTTCGACGGCGATGATCACCACGGCGCCGGGATCTTTCCGGATACGGGCCCCGCGCCGGATGCGGGCCCCGCGCCGGTAACGGACCAGGGCCTGCCGGGGCCGTATCTCGTGCAGCACCCGCAGGACTCGCTGCCGGTCAAAGCGCGGCCGTACGTTCTCACCGGGGGGCGTACCCGCGGTAACGAGCTGCTGCGCATTGACTCGCTGATCTCGGTGACGCCCGAGGGCGCCTGGAGAGCCGACGATCCCGCGCTGCCCCAGGAATATCGCTGGCTCTTCGGCATGTGTCAGGAGCCCATGGCCGTGATCGAGATCGCGGGTCGCCTCAGGTTGCCGATCGGGGTGGTCCTCGTTCTGATCAGCGACGCGATCGGCTGGAACCTGCTCAGGGCGCACCCTGTCGCGGAGGTCGACGGTCAGCCGTCGGTTGAGTTGATCATGCGTGTGCACGAAGGGCTGCGCCGGCTGCGCTGACGCGAGGCCTTCCCGGACCGATCGGGTGTCGCGGCGCACGCGCGGAGGGGGGCGCGGGCGCCGGCCGCTCCGGGACGGGCAGCCAGAACTAGGGTTTTCTCGACACCGCTCCTGGTTCACTTGCGGCTCGGACAACGGGCGATTCGCAGGGGTGAGTGATGACATTTCCCACATTGGCCGTGGTGGACCGAGCCGAGCCGAACCTTGACCACCGTGACCCGACGGTTCGGATGTCACGGTTGCTGGATCCCGACTCACTTGAGATCATCCACCGGCGTGCAGGCGTGGGGGTGGTGGTCGCTTACGGGCGGGTCAACGGCGCGAGAGTGGTGGTCTACTGCACCGACGCCACGCTGAAGGGCGGCGCGATCGGGATCGACGAGTGCCCGCTGATCGTCAATGCCATTGACCTCGCGATACACGAACGCTGTCCGGTGATCGGCGTGTGGCACTCCGGTGGCGCGAAGCTCAACGAAGGCGTGTCGGCGATGCACGGGATCGGGGAGATGTTCGCCGCGATGGTCCGTGCCTCGGGTGAGATCCCACAACTGTCCGTTGTGCTCGGCCCTGCGGCGGGCGGCGCGGCCTACGGTCCGGCGCTGACCGACATCGTGATCATGTCTGATGCCGCCCGCGTCTTCGTCACCGGTCCGGACGTCGTCCGGTCGGTCACCGGAGAGCAGATCGACATGGAGAGCCTGGGCGGGCCGGACGCGCACGGCCGGAAGTCCGGAGTGGCCCACATCTGCACGGAATCCGAGGAGGCGGCCTTCGCCCGCGCCCGCCAGATCGTCACGCTGCTGGCGAAGCCGGGATTCGTCGACGTGGATTCGGTGCGCGAGGAAAGGCCGCTGCGCCACCTGCTCCCCGACTCGCCCCGGCGCGCTTACGATGTGCGCCCGCTGGTCAAGGCGATTCTGGACGAGGAGAACGGGGAGTCGGGATTCGTCGAGTTGCAGCCCAGGTGGGCGCCGAACATGGTGACCGGGTTCGGCAAGCTCGCCGGACGGACGGTAGGGGTGATCGCGAACAACCCGCTGCGCAAGGGCGGTTGCCTCGACTCGCTGTCTTCGGATAAGACATCCAGGTTCGTCCGGATGTGCGACTCGTTCGGCGTGCCCCTGCTCGTGCTGGTCGACGTCCCCGGTTACCTGCCCGGCGTCGGGCAGGAGTGGGAGGGTGTGGTCCGCCGAGGCGCGAAGCTGCTGCACGCGTTCGCCGAGGCCAGCGTTCCGCGGATCACGCTGGTCACGCGCAAGTCCTACGGTGGCGCCTACATCGCGATGAACTCCCGGTCTCTCGGCGCCACCGCCGTACTCGCGTGGCCGGAGGCCGAGGTGGCGATCATGGGGGCGAAGGCGGCGGTTGAGATCCTGCACCGCAAGAAACTCGCCGCCGCGGCACAGAGCGAGCGCGAGGAACTGCTGTCCCGTCTGGCCGCGGAGCACGAAAGGATCGCGGGGGGCGTGGCCAGGGCGGTGAGCATCGGCGTCGTCGACGAGGTGATCGACCCGGCGTGGACCCGGCTGCGGCTCGGCGAGGCGCTGGCCGCCGCTCCGGCGCGCCGAGGCCGCCACACCAACATCCCGTTGTGAGCAGGCCGTCGGCCCCTCTCGTGATGACCGGCGCGGAGTGCCTGGTGCTTCGGTGATCCGGTCCCACACCTGCTTTCCGAGTGAAGCCGCAGTATCGGGCGGTAGCTGAGCAGCCGGTTGTGAGCGGCCGTTCAACGGATCATCAGCTTCATGTCGCATCCGCCGGCACGACGACAGAAGCGGTCAGAGGAAGGATCGCAGGTAAATAAAGGCAATCACAGGCAAACCAACGCCAAACGCTTGCAAACAAACATGGAGATGACTAGGGTCTGCTCAATAGGCGATTGGGGTGCTTGAGCTCAGGCGCATGCATCGTCGATTTGAGGTGCGAATGCCCAGCGGAACTGGACACAGAGTCGGAACCGGGGCCACGACCGGGCCGGTCGGGCTGAGGGGCGCGATCCTTCTGCCCGCCCGTGGCGCCGATGCGGTCGTGGCCGAGCTCTCCAACCTTGGTGGCGGCGTCGATCGCCGGCGGCCTTCGGCCCGTTCCCGTGTCACGGCGGACTCCGGCGGGGGTTCCGAAGCGGTCTCGTCGACCACGGGCGAGCCGGTGTCGAGCACATGGCGGCCGACCCCCAGGCGGTCGGTGAGCGTCCCGGAGCCGGGTGCCCGCTGGAGGGACGCCGCACCGGAGTTCCTGGCCGAGCGGGAGGGGCAGATACGCCGGCTGGGCAGGCAGGTGACCGAGCTTCAGTTCGGCCGGTCGAGCATGGTGACCGTGCTCGGAGAACCGGGTACGGGAAGGAGCGCCCTGATCAGGGCGACTGTCGCGCGTGCCCGGGAGGCCGGATTACTGGCCGTCCTCGCCCGCTGCTCGCCCGCTGAGGCCGATCTTCGCTACGGCGTCGTCTCGCAGATCACCTCCGGGCTGGCCGGCACCGGATATCTGGCCTTCGCGCGGCGGTTGTGGGTGGAGGACCAGCCGGCCGAGACCTTGATCCCGGCGCTGTGCGGGGAGTTCGTGGCGCTCGCCCGAAACCATCCGCTGCTGATCGCCCTGGACGACGCCCAGTGGGCGGACGAGGAATCGAAGGCATGGCTGGCGGCCATGACACACCGGCTGCGAGGCGTTCCGATACTCCTGGTTCAGGCCAGGGCCCTCGGCGAAGGCGAAGGCGGCACCACCGGATCGGCCACCGAGCCCGGACCGGTGCCCCACAGCGTGATCCATGTGCCGCCGCTGAGGGAGCGCGGGGTCCGGCAGGTGATCCTCTCCCGGTACACCGGGCCCGTCGACGGAGCGTTCGTGACCGCCGCCACCGAGGCCACGGGGGGCAGCCCGGCGGCCCTGCTCGCCGTACTCGACCATTTCGCGCACGCCTCCCTGTCGCCTGTCGCGCGGTACGTCCCGGTCTTGCTGGAGCGGGCCGCCGAGGTGAGCGGCGACCGGGTGGCTGAGTCCCTGTCCCGCCTGCCCGCGGATGCCCTCGCGCTGCTCCGGGTGATGGCGGTTTGCGAGAACGGCCTCGGTTTCGACCTGCTCACGTCCCTGGCGTCGCCGAAGACGATGTTTCCCGAGCAGGCGCTGTCCGTCCTCGTACGACTGGGTCTGGTGACCGACGGGGAGGACCCGCGGCCGGTCAGCCCCCTCATCGCCGAGATGGCGCTGGCCGGGATGGACGTCGGGGAGCGGCAGGCGCTGGCGACGCGCTCCGTCGAGCTCGGGTACCGGGCGGTGATTCCGGAGGACCGGCTGGCCCGGTTGCTGCTCAATGCCCGGCCGGTCGGCGCCGAATGGGTGGTGGACCTATTGCGCCGGGTGGCCCGGCGGCGACGTCTCCATGATGATCACGAGGGTGCCGCCGCCCTGCTCGTCCGCGCGCTGCGGGAGCCGGTGGGAGGCGAGCAGCGGCAGCGGCTGCTCATCGAGCTCGCGATGACGGAGGTGGGCCACAGCCCGGCGACGAGTGACCGGCGATTCCAGCAGGTGCTGCTGAACAGCGGGCCCGAGGTGCCGGTCGCGGTGCTCGTACGGGCGGCCGATCTGCTCAACTCCAGGGGCGACGCGTCCGCCACGTATCGCGCCGTCGCGACGGCTTACGCGCGGCGAGAGGGGGACGCAGCGGACGTTGGGTCGCTGGCGGCCATCGGCTGGCTGGCGCAGAACGACTGCACGAGCGACCCGGTGCTGCCCGTGCCGTCGTTCCCGGACCCGCCCGACCGGTCGGGAGATCCGGTGCAGGCGGGTATCGCGGCCTGGATGCTGGCTGTCCGCGGTGAGCGCATGTCCCGGGCGCGGGAACTGGCCAGGACGGCCTTCCAGCTCAAAGGGGAGGACCAGCCGTTCGGTCCGAGGATTTACGCCGCCAAGACGCTGTTCTTCGCCGACGAGGTGGCCGAGGCGGTGATCGGGCTGGACGAGGTCCTGGCCGACGCCCGACGCTGTGGTGCACGGGTACCGGCCGCGCTGGCGCTGATCCAGCGCAGCCGATGCGAAATGCGGCGGGGCAACCTCGGGCAGGCGATGGGTGACTTCGAGGCGGCACGGGCGGAGCTGCCGCTCACCTCGTGGCACCCGCGAGTGGTTCCCTACTTCGTCGCGATGGAGGCGCGCCTGCACCTCGCCGGCCAGTCCGTGGAAAAGGCGGAGCAGGTGCTGGCTCAGGAGTTGCCCTCAGGGGCGGATCAGGGCGCGGCCTGGGGGACGCTGCTGTACGCGCGTGCCAAGGTGCGCATGGAGCTGGCCGATCCGGAGGCCGCGCTGCGCGACATCAATGAGTGCGGGCGTCTCGTGCTGGCCAGGGGGTGGACGAATCCCGCGGTGCTGTCCTGGCGATCGGTGGCCGTCGCGGCGCACAGCGCGTGTGGGAACACCGAGGCAGCCAGGCAACTGGCGATGGAGACGGTGGAGCGAGCGCGGGAGTGGGGTGCCCCCAGCACGCTGGGGTTGGCGCATCTGGGCGCGTCGCGTGTGCTGAGCGGTGCCGAGGCCACGAGCGAACTCGAACGCGCCGTTCGGATCCTGCGGGACTCGGTGTCGCGCGACTCCTACGCGAGGGCGTCGGCCGAGCTGATCATGGCGTCGGGGGAGCATCCCGGGGCACTGAGCCTGCTGGAGGAGGCCACGAGGAAGATCCCCATGCCTTCCGGTGGACTCACCGAGAAGGTTGTCGAGGAACGAGCGCCGACGCCGAACGAGACGAGGCACCTGCTGACCGTCCAGGAGGAACGAATCGCCGGGCTGGCCGCCGCGGGCCGCTCGAACGCCTACATCGCGAGCATCCTGTCGGTGAGCGTCCGAACCGTGGAGCTGCGGCTGACCGGGATCTACCGCAAGCTCGCCGTCACCAGCCGTAACGAGCTCGCCCCGCTCCTGGCCCCGGCACCGCGGAACATGGGGGATTGATCCCATGCTGCTGGAACGCGGAAAAGAGTTGGCTCGGGCGGAGCAGGCGGTCCGCGCGGCCGAGGCGGGCGACGGATCCATGATGGCGGTCATAGGTTCGCCCGGCGTCGGCAAGTCGGTCCTGCTGCGCTCCCTCGCCGACGCGGCCGCCCCGCACGCGCGGGTCCTGCGCGCCAGCGGCACGCTACTCGAACAGGACTTCACGTTCGGCATCGCCCAGCAGTTGTTGGAGCCGCTCGTGGCCGAAGTGCCGGAGGCCCGCTGGGCGGCCTGCTTCCGGGGTGCGGCGAGCGTGGTGCGGGGGATGTTCCTCGGCGGGTCGTGGTCCATCGGCCCGCAGCGGTCGCTCGGACAAGAGGCGATCCTGCAGGGGCTGAACTCGCTGATCGTCAATCTGAGCAAGGACAAAACCCTGCTGATCGTGGTCGACGACCTCCAGTGGGTGGACGCGCCGTCCCTGCGCTGGCTGGCTTACCTCGCCAAGCGTCTGGACGGCGCGCGAGTTCTGGTCGCCGGAGCCTTCTCGGAGGAATGCGAGGCCTCCGACCACACGCTGCTCAGGGAGATCGCCGCCTCGGCGGCTCGCACGCTGTATCCGATGCCGCTGTCAACGGAGGGCGTGCGCCAGTTGATCAGCGAGCAGTTCGGCGAGGCCTGCGATCCCGACTTCGCCCGGGCCTGCCACGAGGTGTCCGGCGGGAACCCCGCTTCACTGGTCGCGGCGCTTCGCGGACTGCGCACGGCCGGCTTCCAGCCCGTATCGCCGCAGGCCGGTGAGGTTCGCGCCGCGAGCCAGCCCTTCCTGCGCGACCGGCGCATGTTCTGCCTCGGCATCCAGCCCGCGATCGTCCAGGATCTCGCGCGGGCGATGGTCGTGCTCGGAGACCTGGCGGAGCCAGAGCTCATCAGTGAGCTCGCCGGCCTGGACAGCATCGACTACAAGTCCGCGATACAGACCCTGGACCGCCTCGGCCTGCTCGCCGGCGGGGAGTCCCCGCAATTCGTCCACCAGAGCGTGCGGTACGGCATCGAATCGGCGATGAGCGTCAACACGCGAGCGCTGATGCACCGCCGGGCGGCGGCGCTGCTGCACAATGCCGGGCACCCCGCCGAGCACGTCGCCGACCAGCTCTTGCTGGTCACCTCCGGGTACGAGCCGTGGGAGATCGACACCCTGCGCGCGGCCGCCGGCGCCGCGCTCGAACGCGGTTCCGCGAGGGAGGCGGTCCGTTACCTCCGGCACGCGCTGCTGCACTGCCCGCCCGACAGTGAGGCTCGGGGCCGGCGCCTGGTCGACCTGGCCGCCGCCGAGCGGGGGGTCGACCTCGCGTCCTCGGTCACTCACATCGCGCAGGCCGTGCCGATGCTCACCTCGGCGGCGGAACGCGCGGCGGCGGCACTGTGGATCCCGCCCGCGCTCGGCGCGGTCAACCCGTCGTTGGGCGCGCTCGTCCAGGACGTGGCGTGTCGGCTCCACGACCTTGGACCGGCGTACGCCCGGGGGGATCTCGGCCTGCGGCTGGAAGCCCGTACCCGCTATCTCCACCTTCAGGATGCCGCGCATCTCAGCACGATGGCCGACCGGTTGCGGGGGTTCGGCGCGGATGCGCCGGTCTCCACCGGCGCCGGGCGCGAGCTGCTGGCCCTGCTCACGTACGCGGCGGCCGTGACCGGCGGTGTCACGGCCGGTGAGATCTCCTCGCTGGCCACCCGGATCCTGGAGCGAGAGCCGCCGCGCGCCGGGCACGCCTATACCGCCCTCCCGCTGCTGGTTCCGGCCCTTGTCCTCGCCGACGCGGCGGCACCGGTGGCCCAGTGGCTGGACGCGGTGCGGGACCAGGCTCAGCGCCAGGCACTCGATGGAGTCACCGCGCTGGTCAACGCGGGGCGGAGCGCGACCCTTCGCGCGTCCGGGCATCCGGTCCAGGCCAAGAGCGCCGCGTTGAGCGTGGTCGACAACGCCGACCCGGCCTGGCCGGAGGCGACGACGCTGTCCATCTGGACGCTCGCCATGATCGCGCTCGAGACGTGGGACGTCGAGCTGGGCGAGCGAGTGATTCGTACGAGTCCGGAGAGCGGCGACCTCCGCGTGGTCGTCGCGCATCGCATGGTGCGGGGGATGCTGGACGCGGTGCGCGGCGATCTGCCTGCCGCGCTGGACAGGTTCCTCGACAGTGGCAAGCAGTTGTCGCGCTGCGGATGGACGAACACGGCGCTGTACCCCTGGCGTGTGTGGGCCGCGGCGATGAACCACCGGCTCGGGCGCGCGCAGGTGGCGGCCGAGCTGGCCGACGAGGAGCACGCCTTCGCGCGGGCATGGGGCGCACCCGCGGCATACGGTCGCGCGCTGCGGCTGCGCGGCACGATCACCCCGGGTGGGGAGGGCATCGATCTCCTCCGGCAGGCCGTTGACACGCTTCGTTGTTCGGAGGATCGGATCGAGCTGTCCCGGACGCTCACGATTCTCGGCAGAAGGCTTGCCGAAACCGGTTCCGGCGACGCGGAGTATCTCATCTCCGAGGGCAGGCGGGTCGCCCGGGAACGCGGCGTTTCATGGGCCGAGGGCGACGAGGACTCGGAATTGAACGGCCCGGTGCTGCGGCTGGTCGCGCCGGAACGCGGTGAACTGACCAAGGCCGAGGAGACGGTCGTCGCCTTCGTGCTGCAGGGCTGGACGAACCAGCAGATCGCCGATTCCCTTGGCATAACCCGCCGCGCCGTCGAAAAAAGTCTGACGAGCACCTATCGCAGGCTCGGGGTGAACGGCCGGGCGGCGCTCGTCGAAGAGTTGAGCGCGCGGAACGCGGGCGAATAGGCCGCACAAAGGCATGCGGCTATATTTTATCTGACGGCGCGTCCATAAGGGAACCGCCCGGTGACGACGGGCGTCGCCGTTCGCCGGCCCGGCGCGATCTGGATCGCGATTCATCATTTTTTGGATGACCTGCCGCGGTGCCGTCTGTCCACGTGGAACCGCGCGTCTCGATTCATGGAACGCTCCTGGAGCGGGACGCGAACCGTCTTATGAAGCACGCGGAGTTCGGTACCGAACGCGACCGAGGGGCCGCACCGCAAGCTCCGAACCAACCGCCTTGCGTACCACAGTCTTTCACGGACTGTAGTGGGCTTGTGTTGACTCGCTTTCCGTTTGGTTAATATCATACTAATAAGTGGATTCAGCCGTTACTTCGAAGTTACCGGAGCATCGCCTGGTCTACCGGAGGAGAGGGATGGTCATCAGATGAGCATTGATGCCGGAGCCGCCCTGGTCGATGAGGAAGAAGAGTTTTTCCTGGTCGGTCAACCCACTGACAGCATAGATCAATACCGTTCGTTTTTCGACCAGTCAGGGATTTGCGTGGCGAATCTCGACCACGCGACCAGGGTAATCGAGGCGAATCTCGAATTTACCCGGCAGTTCGGACGTTCCCTGGCGGACATTCGTGGGCGGGCATTCTGTGAGCTGCTGCACCCGAGCGTCCGCGACAAGATGGGACAGCAGTTCGCCCGTCTGACGGATCACCAGCGCGCCCGCTTCGAAGAGCGCATGATCGCCGTACGGCCGGACCACACCGTGCTCGGCGGTGAGCTGACCGGGATCGCGCTTCACGACGAGGCCGGCTACGTCGAGAGCATCATGGTGCTGGTGCGATCCGATCGGGAGCAGCGTGACGACCTGCTGACCGGGCGAAAGAGGCTGCTGAGCAGCATGGAAGCGCGCGTCATCGAAGGGGTGGCGGCGGGAGTGTCGACCGTGCAGCTCGCGTCGATGCTGTACCTCAGCCGCGGCGGTGTGGAATACCACGTGACGACGCTGCTACGAAAGCTGAAGGCCAGCAACCGCCCGGCCCTGGTCTCCAAGGCATACTCCATGGGCATCTTCCGGCTTGGCTCCTGGCCGCCCCGAGTCCTGCCCGAATTCGTGAAATAAGTCCATTTAATGGGCCGGCGGTCGCGCGGTGATCTGACTGACCGCGTAGTTGAGCGGCCGGAAACCAGTGGAAATACCAGTGTTCGGAGCGACCGGCGGCGCCGGTGTGGAAGGCCATTGATCCGATGGCTTGACCCGATTGCTCCGTGATATTCATCTTATTCTGGTATAGCGATTCCGGCGCGGCCTCGACCGGATGGTCCCGGCCGGTTTCGACGGAAAGTCGCCGCCGATCCCGATCACGTTCTCCAAAGGACCGCCATCGTAAGGGAGGTGTCATCGTGACCAGTGCAAAAATTGTGCTCGCCGGTGGACCGGAGCGCTTGTTCACTCGCGATCACGTTCGACGGACGGACAATCCGAACGAGAAGGTGAAGATTCTCCTCGGCTCGGGGTATGAGCACTTCGTGCACAACGGTGAGTTTCTGGTGATCGAGGGAGAGAATCTCCCGGTATTCCAGTGGTCCGAACGCACCAAAATAGCCGAGTAAATGTAGTCGGCCGGTTCCCGAAACGAGCGGGATCCTATGTGCCGCGTCGCCGGAGATTCGGCTTTCGGCTGAGCCGTGAGCGAATCCTGGGTGGTCGCGACGGGTGGTTCTCCTGGCAGGGCTCCTCATTTCGGGGAGCGTGGTTCTCGTGAGGTGTGGTCATGGTAACGGGTAAGGTCATCAGCTTCGACGAATTCCGCGGGTTCGGTTTCATCGCCCCGGACCCGGGCGGCGAAGACGTTTTCATGCATGTCAACGACCTTGATGGCGACAAGCGTCTCATCTCGGTCGACACGCGGGTCGAATTCCTGGTCGAGAACGGTGGCAAGGGCCTGAAGGCGTCCCGGGTCCGCGTGCTCGACCGGCCCGGCGGGCCGAATTTCCCGCTGTCCTCCATACCGAGGCCCACACCGACACCCGCGTCGATCGCGACGGCGTCACGGGAGCCGGCCACCTCCACACCCGATCGTCAGGGCAACGACGTCGGCTTTTGCGACGTGCTGTCCGTCAAGGACTTGACGCGGGAGATCACAGAAGCCGTGCTCGCGGCCGTGCCGACGATGACGGCGGAGCAGATCCTGAGCGTCCGCAAATGCCTCGTCGAACTCGCTCAGACGCACGGCTGGGTCGATGAGTAGCGTTCGCGGGCTGTCGGCCCCGGGCCGACTCGATTCCCACCGTGGGCGCACCGTCAGCGTCTTCGCGGTCGCGATGGTGTCCGATCGGATTACTCGTCCGCGGTGCTGAAAGGAAAGTGCATGTCCAGGCGCGCGCTGATCACCGGTATCACCGGCCAAGACGGTTCCTATCTGGCTGAGCATCTGCTGTCCCTGGGATACCAGGTCTGGGGACTGATCAGAGGGCAGGCCAATCCCCGAAAGTCCCGCATCAGTCGCCTTGTCAGCGACCTGTCGTTCGTCAACGGTGACCTGCTGGACCAGGGAAGCCTGGTCACGGCGGTGGACAAGGTGCAGCCCGACGAGGTGTACAACCTCGCCGCCATCTCCTTCGTCCCGATGTCCTGGCAGCAGGCCGAGCTGACCGCCGAGGTCAACGGGATGGGCGTGCTCCGGACGCTGGAGGCGATCCGCCTGGTGTGCGGGCTGGACAAGTCCCGCAACGACAGCAGTGGTCAGATCCGCTTCTACCAGGCATCGTCCTCGGAGATGTTCGGCAAGGTCGTGGAAAGTCCGCAACACGAGACGACGATCTTTCACCCGCGCAGCCCCTATGGGGTGGCGAAGACATATGGCCATTTCATCACCCGGAACTATCGTGAGTCGTTCAACATGTACGGCGTCTCCGGCATTCTGTTCAACCACGAGTCGCCGCGCCGGGGCGCGGAATTCGTGACGCGAAAGATCTCCCTCGGTGTCGCCCAGATCAAACTCGGCCTGCAGGACAAGTTGTATCTCGGTAATCTCGACGCGGTCCGCGACTGGGGGTTCGCCGGCGATTATGTCCGCGCGATGCATCTCATGCTGCAGCGGGACGAGCCCACCGACTACGTCGTGGGCACCGGCTGCATGCACTCGGTGCATGACGCCGTACGGATGGCCTTCGAGTACGTCGGACTGAATTGGCAGGACCACGTCGTCATCGACCCGGGGCTCGTGCGTCCCGCCGAGGTGGAGACCCTCTGCGCCGATCCAAGTCGCGCCAGAGCCGAACTCGGCTGGGAGCCGACCGTCGGCTTCGAGCAACTCATGCACATGATGGTGGAATCCGATCTCCAGAACGCCTCGCGCGAGCGGGAGTTCGGAGACCTCATCCTCGCATCGAGCTGGTGAGCTCACCGGAGCTCTCATGCGTCCTGTCCTTACGACCGTCCCGGTGCCAGGGCATTAGGAGAAGCGATCCGTGAAGCACAGGGACGGGCAAACTCCAACCGTTATGTGAGGCTCAGGGATGAGTGAAGTGGAAGGTGCTCGTCTGGGAGTCGTGGGTGCCGGGGTGATGGGCACGGGGATCGCCGTCGTGGCGATCGGCCACGGTATCCCGGTCGTGCTCGTCGACGTGTCGGAGGACAAGCTCGCCGACGCCCGGCGCCGCATCGACCTCCAGCTCCGGCACGCACGGCTCATGGGCGCGGTGCCGGCAGAGCGCCCGGCGGCCGGTCTGACGACGACCATGGAACTTGAGGCCGTCGCCGGCACCATCGCGGTCATCGAGGCGGTCACCGAGGGCACCGAGATCAAGGCGAAAGTGCTGGGCGAGGTGTCGAGGCTGGTCAAGACCGGCACACCGCTGGTCTCCAACACCTCGGGCATCCCGATAGGGGAGCTGGGGAGATTCACCGACCGCTCGCATGAGCTGGTCGGCATCCATTTCATGAACCCGGCCTACCTGATCACGATGGTGGAGGTGATCAGGGGCGACCAGACGAGCGATGAGACCATGACCGCGGTCACCGAGCTGCTGGCGCGGATGGGGCGCCGCGGGATCGTCGTTCGGGACGCCCCGGGGTTCGTCACGAGCAGGCTCCTTCACCCCATGATCAACGAGGCGGCACGGATCGTCGCGGCCGGCGTGGCCACTGCCGAGTCGGTCGACGACCTGATGCGAGGCTGCCTCGGGCATCCCACCGGACCCCTGCGCACGGCCGACCTGATCGGACTGGACAACCTGGCCGACGCGCTGCGAATGCTGTGGGAGCGCACCGGCGACGCGAGCTTCCAGCCCTGTGAGCTGCTGCTGGAGAAGGTGGCCGCAGGACACCTCGGACGCAAGTCCGGTAAGGGCTTCTACGACTACGAAAAGGTGCTCTCGTGAACACGAAATCAGAAGAGACGGTTCAGTCGACCCCCGAGACCGTCCAGCAGCGGATCCACGAGTTCCTCGAAGAGCGGATCAAGACGGACGTCGCCGTCGACAAGGATCTGTTCGCCTCCGGGCTCGTCAACTCGATGTTCGCCATGGAACTGGTCGTCTTCCTGGAGCAGGCGTACGGCATCGCCATCATCGGGGAGGACCTGAAACTCGACAACTTCCGCACTGTCGAGCGGATGACGTCCCTCGTCCTGCGGCTGCTTGACACACCGGTGGCGGACCATGCCTGAATGGCGCGCCGACGCGTGCGAAGAGGTCACGAACCTGGTCGGGGACCAGGCCGCGGCATGGGACCTTGCCGGTGTCCTCCCCGTGGAGATGCTCCGGACCCTTGGCAAGCAGGGCCTGCTGTGCGCCGAGGTGCCGGTCGAATACGGCGGCATCGGCGCGGGCAGCTCGGACAACGGCGCTTTCACCGCACACGTGGGCAGCCTGTGCAGTTCCCTGCGCAGCGTGATGACGTCACAGGGAATGGCGGCGTGGACGATCCAACGGCTTGGTGACGCTCGCCAGCGGCGGGAGTACCTCCCCAGGCTGACCGGCGGCGAGCTGGCCGCCGTCGCCTTCAGTGAACGTGACGCCGGCAGCGATGTGACGGCGATGGCCACCACAATACGTGCCGACGGCGACACGGTGGTGGTCGACGGGCAGAAGGCGTGGACCACCGTGGCCCGCTACGCCGATTCGATCGTCGTCTTCGGACGGTACGGGGACGGCGGCGCCGCCGTCGTCGTGCCCGCCGACGCTCCGGGAGTCACCATACGGCCGGTGCCCAACCCGAGTGGCTGCCGGGCCGCCGGGCACGCCGACGTCAGCCTCGACGCCGTCCGGCTGCCCGCGAGCGCCGTGCTCGGCGGCGGCGGACAGCAACTCCAACTACTGGTCACCACGGCTCTGGCCTACGGCCGGATATCGGTGGCCTGGGGCTGCGTCGGGATTCTGCGGGCCTGCCTTTCCGCGGCAGGCTCGCACGCGAGGACCCGCCGGCAGTTCGGCCGGCCGCTGGCGGAGCACCAACTCGTGGCCCGGTACCTCGCCGAGCTCATGGCGGCCGAGCAGGCGGCGACACGGGTCTGCGAGCACGCGAGCCGTTGCTGGGACGCGGGGTCGCCGGAGATGGTGATCGCCACGGTCCTGGCCAAGTACGTCGGCTCGACCGAGGCCGCACGCGGTGCGGCGGCGGCCGTACAGGTGCTGGCGTCGGCGGGGGCGCAGGACGGCCACGTGGTGGCGCGGGCCTACCGGGACGCGAAGCTCATGGAACTCATCGAGGGCAGCACTGAGATCTGCCAGCTCATTCTCGCCCAGCACGCCGTCGCGCAGTCGCGCTGACCGAGACGAGGAGAACAGGTGCTCGACAAGACCGCGATGGTGAAATGTCTGGTGTGGGATCTGGACAACACGCTATGGCAGGGGACCCTGCTGGAGGATGACGAGGTCCGCCTGCCGGAGTCCGTACGTGAACTCATCCAGGTGCTCGACTCCCGGGGTATCCTGCAGGCTGTCGCGAGCAAGAACGATCATGACCATGCCTGGGCGAAGCTTGAGGAGCTGGGCATCGCGGAGTACTTCGTGCTGCCGCACATCAGCTGGTCGCCCAAGTCCGGCTCGATCCGGCGCATCGCGGAGGAGCTGCGGTTCGCCCACGGCGCGATGGCGTTCGTGGACGACCAGGCCGCGGAGCGGGCCGAGGTGGCATTCCATCTTCCCGACGTACGGTGCTACTCCGCCGATCAGGTCGCCGAGCTGGCCGGGCTGCCGGAGTTCAGCCCGGAGACGGTGACCGAGGACGCCCGGCGTCGGCGGGAGATGTACCAGGCCGGTTTCCGGCGGCAGGCCGCGAAGTCCGGCTTCACCGGTCCGGATGAGAGGTTCATCCGCTCACTCGACCTGGTGATGCGCATCGAGCACGCGACCGTGGAGCACCTCGCCCGCGTCGAGGAGCTGACCCTGCGCACCAGCCAGATGAACGCCACCGGCGTGCATTACTCACAGGAGACGCTGGTCCGGCTGCTCGACGACCCCCGGCACCGCGTCCTGGTCACCTCGTTGAGCGACCGTTTCGGGCCGCACGGCGCGGTCGGAGTCGTTCTGCTGGAGCTGGGCACGCATGCGTGGCACCTGAAGCTGCTCGCCACGTCGTGCCGGGTCGTGTCCTTCGGCGCGGGCTCGGTGATCCTGCGCTGGCTGGTCGACCAGGCCGCGCTCGCCGGCGCGCACCTGGTGGCCGACTTCCGCCGGACCGACCGCAACCGGATGATGGAGATCGCCTACCGGTTCAGCGGGTTCACCGGCGAGACCTGCCCGTGCCTCGGGAGGCTGCCCGCCCCCGACGTCAGCGGCCTGCAACGGCTCCACCTCGTCCCGACGCCGCAGGACCCGCCCACCACGATGGACCTCATCGCGCCGGACCTCGGCTCTTCGCCCGAGATCCGGCTTTCCGATGTCCTCAGTCCTTCGCCCGTCGCCTAACAGGGCGGTTCCGCAGGGCCCTTCTTGCGTACCAGCGTGATGCCGTCCGCCATCGGCAGCAGTGAGATGTCCACCCGGCGATCCTCCAGGAGGAGGGCGTTGAACCTGCGGATGGCGTCGGTGTCCGCGTCCTGTGCCGCCGGGTCGGCGACCTTGCCGAAGAACAGGGTGTTGTCCACCACGATGAGCCCGTTGTCCTTGAGCAGCGCGAGGCCGGCCTCGTAGTACTTCGGATAGCTTGGTTTGTCGGCGTCGATGAACACGAAGTCGACCGACCCCGGCCCCTCGTCGAGCAGCAGCGCGGCAAGGGTGTCCGACGCGTCGCCGATCCGCAGGTCGATCCGGTCGAGCACGTCGGCCCGGCGCCAGTAGGGCATTCCGAAGCGGGGCCACCGCTCGGTGATGTCGCAGGTGATGACGCGGCCTCCGGGAGCGACCGCGCGGGCCAGGCAGAGCGTGCTGTAGCCGGTGAAGGTACCGACCTCCAGCACGGTCCGCGCGCAGGTGAGGCGGGCCAGCAGTGCCAGCAGTTGCCCCTCCTCGGCCGTGACCTGCATCGCCCTGCCCGCGGGCAGGGCCGCGGTCTCCTCCCGCAGGGAACGCAGGATCTCGTCCTCCCGCGACGACATCTCGTGAACGTAGTCTGACAACTCTGATGTGATGTGAAGCTGACCGGCCATTGCGCGAGCGTAAGGTCCCGCGCGCTGGTCATTTCCCCAGAGTCACGGGCCGTGCGGTCTCCGCGCACGCCGGGACGCGCCGTAGAGCCGTCACCAAGAAGGTGACCGGCCGGGACGATGGCGCCGCGGCCGCAGTTACTAATGATTTTCAGGGAGCGCCGGGCCAAGACTGGGCCGATGTGGATGGAGCTTGTGAACTCGACGCGGCGGTGTGAGTCCGGACGGCGCGGCGTGCGGTGCCTGCGAAGGTGCCGAACCCCCTGACTCCTTGCCCCCGCCCGTACCTTCCCGCGAGGCGCGGGTCCGTGCGTCTCGCCGGTGACCGCCTGCGAGGCGCACACGGTGGCGCTGTGATCGCCGAACTCGATTGCGAAGCATTCGAGGCCCGACGAGTTGATGAGTTCGTGCTGGTCGTCGAAAAGGGTTGAGCTGATATGGACAACGAAGCGAAACTCCGGGAATACCTCAAGCGGGCGACCGCGGATCTGCGGCGCACCCGGCAACGCGTCCACGACCTTGAAGAACAGCACCTGGAGCCGATCGCGATCGTCGGGATGACCTGCCGGTACCCGGGCGGTGTGTCCTCGCCGGAGGACCTGTGGCACCTGCTCGCAGAGGGCGGTGATCCGGTATCCGAGCCGCCCGCCGATCGTGGCTGGGACCTTGACAGGCTTCGGGACGAGTACGGCGCCGCCGTCCCGCAGTCGTTGTCCGGTGGGTTCCTGCGTGACGCGGCGGACTTCGACGCCGGTTTCTTCGGCATCTCCCCCCGGGAGGCGCTGGGCATGGATCCGCAGCAGCGGCTGCTGCTCGAAGCCTCCTGGGAGGCCGTCGAGCGAGCGGGCATCGACCCGATCGCGCTACGGGGCAGCCAGACCGGGGTGTTCGTCGGCGCGATGTCGCCGGACTACCGCGACAGCCTGCCGCGCGACATCGACGCCTTCGGGCTCACGGGCACGGCGAACAGCGTGATGTCCGGCCGGCTGTCGTACACACTCGGACTGGTCGGCCCGGCGGTGACGGTGGACACGGCCTGCTCGTCGTCCCTGGTCGCGCTGCACTGGGCCGCTCACTCGCTGCGGATGGCCGAGTGCACCCTGGCGCTCGCGGGCGGAGTGACGGTCATGTCGACGCCCAGCACCTTCATCGAGTTCAACCGCCAGGGTGGCTTGTCGCCCAACGGGCGATGCAGGGCGTACGCCGACAGCGCCGACGGTACGGGCTGGTCGGAGGGCGTGGGCGTGCTGGTACTGGAGCGCCTGTCGGACGCGCAGCGTAACGGGCACCAGGTGCTGGCGGTCATCCGTGGCTCGGCGGTGAACCAGGACGGGGCTTCGAACGGTCTGACCGCGCCGAACGGTCCGTCGCAGCGGCGGGTGATCCGTGAGGCTCTGGCCGGCGCGCGGCTGTCGACGGCGGACATCGACGTGGTGGAGGGTCACGGGACGGGGACGACGCTGGGCGACCCGATCGAGGTCGAGGCGTTGATCTCCACGTTCGGCGAGGACCGGGAGCGGCCCTTGCTGCTGGGGTCGGTGAAGTCGAACATCGGTCACACGCAGGCGGCGGCGGGCATGGCCGGTGTGATCAAGATGGTCATGGCGATGCGGCACGGGGTGCTGCCGAAGACGTTGCACGTGGATGCGCCGTCGTCGCGGGTGGACTGGTCCGCGGGCGTGCTGGAGCTGCTGACCGAGCAGCGGTCCTGGCCGGAGACCGGGCGGCCGCGCCGGGCGGGGGTGTCGTCGTTCGGGGTCAGCGGCACCAACGCCCACGTGGTGCTGGAGGAGGCGCCGCAGGCCGAGGCGGACGCGCCCGCGGAGGATCGGGCACCTGCGGACGCGGGCGTGGTGCCGGTGCTGGTGTCGGGCCGGACGGAGGAGGCGCTGCGTGCTCAGGCGGCGAGCCTTCTCGCGCACCTGGACGGTGCGCCCGAGACGGCCGTGGTCGACGTGGCGTTCTCGCTGGCCACGACGCGGTCGGCGTTCGAGCATCGGGCGGGCGTTCTCGCCGCCGATCGCGCCGAGCTGCGCGCGGGGTTGGCGGCGCTGGCGGACGGTGTCTCCGCCGCCGGAGTGATCAAGGGCCGCGGCAGGCAGGCCAAGCCGGCGGTGTTGTTCACCGGGCAGGGGAGTCAGCGGGCGGGGATGGGCCGGGAGCTGTATGCGCGGTTCCCGGTGTTCGCGGCGGCGTTGGACGAGGTGATCGCCGAGCTGGACCCGCTGCTCGACGGGTCGCTGCGCGAGGTGCTGTTCGCCGAGCCGGGGTCGGCCGAGGCGGAGGCACTGGATCGGACGGGGTGGGCGCAGCCGGCGTTGTTCGCGGTGGAGACGGCGCTGTTCCGGCTGGTGTCCTCGTGGGGAGTGCGGCCGGAGGTGCTGGCCGGGCACTCGATCGGGGAGATCACCGCGGCGCATGTGGCCGGGGTGCTGTCGCTTGGGGATGCGTGCGCGCTGGTGGCGGGCCGGGCGCGGTTGATGCAGGCGCTGCCGTCCGGCGGGGCGATGGTGGCGGTGCAGGCCTCGGAGGAGGACGTCGAGCCGTTGCTGGCCGGGCGCGGGGGCGAGGTGTCGGTCGCGGCGGTGAACGGCCCGGCCTCGGTGGTGGTCTCCGGGGCCGAGCAGGCGGTCCTCGACATCGCCGCCGTCCTGGCGGAGCGGGGGGTCAAGACCCGCCGGTTGCGAGTGTCGCACGCGTTCCATTCGCCGTTGATGGATCCGATGCTGGCGGACTTCCGGGCCCTGGCCGGCACGCTGACCTACCATCCGCCGCGGATTCCGGTGGTGTCGAACGTGACCGGGGAGACGGCCACCGCCGAGCAGCTGTGCTCGCCGGATTACTGGGTGGACCAGGTGCGCGGCGCGGTCCGGTTCGCCGACGGGGTGCGCACCCTGCGCGCCCAGGGCGTCCGGGCCTATCTGGAGCTGGGCCCGGACGGGGTGCTGACCGCGATGGCCCAGGACACCCTGGCCGCCGAACCGGACCCGCGCGACACTGACTCGACGCCGGATTCGCAGCTACGCGCCCAGAACTCCGGGTGGGAGCCGGACGAGGTGCTGGTGCCGGCGCTGCGCAGGGACCGGGACGAGCAGCGCGCGGTGATGTCGGCGCTGGCCGCTCTGCACGGGCGCGGGGTGTCGGTGGACTGGCATGCGGTGTTCCCCGGCGCCCGCCGGGTGGAGCTGCCCACCTACGCCTTCCAGCGCGAGCGGTTCTGGCCTGATGGCGCGGGCTCGCGGGTGGGAGACGTGACGGCGGCGGGCCTGACGGCTGCCCGGCACCCGCTGCTGGGGGCTGCCGTGGGGTTGGCCGACTCCGATGAGGCGCTGCTGATCGGGAGGTTGTCGCCGAGGTCGCATCCGTGGCTGGCCGATCACATGGTGGGCGGGATGGTGGTGTTCCCCGGCACCGGGTTCCTTGAGCTGGCGGTACGGGCGGGTGATCAGGTCGGCTGTGACGTGGTGGAGGAACTGACCTTGACCGCGCCGCTGGTGCTGGGCGGGGACGACGCCGTCGCGGTGCAGGTGCGGGTGGGACCTGTGGACGGGTCGGGCCGCCGGGAGCTGAGCATTCACGCTCGGCCGGTGGAGGCCGACGACCATGATGCGTGGGTACGGCACGCCGGCGGCGTGCTGGCGAGCCGTGATCACATCGCCGGGGTGGGCGGGGCCGGCACGCACTTCGATACGGCGGTGTTCGATACGGCGGTGTGGCCGCCACGGGGTGCGTCGGCGATCGAGCTGGATGGGTTGTATGACCGGCTGGCCGAGGGCGGGCTGGGCTACGGGCCGGTGTTTCGGGGGTTGCGGGCGGCGTGGCGAGGTGCGGACGGTGAGGTGTTCGCGGAGGTCGCCCTGCCCGGACAGGTGGTTGACGCGGGGTTTTTCGGGGTGCATCCGGCGTTGCTGGACGCGGCGTTGCACGCGGTGCCGTTCGCCGGGCTGGACGATGCCGAGGGCGGCCGGTTGCCGTTCTCCTGGGGCGGGGTGTGCCTGCACGCCGGTGGTGCGTCGGCGCTGCGGGTGCGGCTGGCCAGGACGGGCGCTGACGGGGTGTCGCTGGTGGCGGTGGATGCGGCGGGGGAGCCGGTGTTGTCGGCGCGGTCGCTGGTGCTGCGTTCCTTCTCGGCCGATGACCTGCCGGTCGCCGGCGGCCGGGTGCTGGGGCGGGATGCGCTGTTCCGCGTGGAGTGGACGGCGGTGCCGGAGCATGCGGTGGTCGGTGGGGTGCCGGTGGCGGTGCTGGGTCTGGGGGCGTTGGGTGCCGTTGCGGCGTGGCGGCCGGATGGGGATTCAATTCCGGTTCATATGGATCTGTCGTCGCTGGTGGAGGTGGGGCCGGTACCCGGGGTGGTGCTGACGCAGGTGGCCGTGGACCCGGCCGGGGAGATGACGGGGTCGGTTCACGAGTCGACCACTCGGGTGCTGGGTCTGGTGCAGGCATGGCTGGCCGATGACCGGTGTCGTGGTTCCCGGCTGGTGTTGGTGACCAGGGGCGCGGTGGCGGCGGGTGACGGCGAGGTGGTGGCCGATCTCGCGGCGGCGGCGGTGTGGGGTCTGGTGCGCAGCGCGCAGTCGGAGAATCCCGGCCGGTTCGTGTTGGTGGATGTGGATGAGGAATCGGCGTTGTCGGCGTTGCCGGGGGTGTTGGCGTCGGGTGAGCCGCAGGTGGCGGTGCGCGGGGGTGAGGTGTGGGTGCCGCGCCTGGTACGGGTGGCGCCAGGCTCTGCCGGTGATGTCCTCGCCGATGACGGTGGCCGGGTCTGGGATCCGGAGGGGACGGTGTTGATCACTGGTGGGACGGGTGGTCTGGGTGGGTTGTTCGCGCGGCATGTGGTGGCCGAGCGTGGGGTGCGGCGTCTGCTGTTGACCAGTCGGCGGGGTCTGGAGGCTCCGGGTGCGGTGGAGTTGCAGGCGGAGTTGATCGCGCATGGGGTCGAGGTCGCGATCGTCGCCTGTGACATGGCCGATCGGGGCCAGGTGGCGGCGTTGCTGGCCGGGGTGGATGCCGAGCATCCGCTGACGGCGGTCATCCACACCGCGGGTGTGCTGGACGACGGGACGATTCCGTCGCTGTCGCCGGAGCGGTTGGAGACGGTGTTGCGGCCGAAGGTGGATGCGGCCTGGCATCTGCACGAGCTGAGCGCGGA
>NZ_JBEXGU010000134.1:0-26428 GCF_040607515.1 Streptosporangium sp. NPDC005286
GTGACGTGAGGTTCACGTCACCGGCCGCCGCTTTTTTCGCGAGCCCGATGTCGGCCTTTACACCGGCCCCATATCGGCCCCTAAATAGGCAGGGCCTCAACAATTGAGGCGCCGCCGGGCAGTTCCACCTGCCGGTTGAGCCGGAAACCGGACTTGCCCAGGAGTTCGGTGTACTCGGAGGTGCTGCGCTCCATGCCCTCGCCGAAAAGGGCGAGCATTCGCATGTCGATGTCCTTACTGATGTGCGACCTGTCGTCGTCCGGCACCACGGCCTCCACCAGGAGCACTCGGCCGTCGTCGGAGACGGCCTCCCTGACATTGCGCAGAATTCGCACCGAGTCCTCGTCGGACCAGTTGTGGATCACACTGCTCAGCAGGTAGGCGTCCGCCCCGGCGGGTACCGAGACGAAGAAGTCACCGTCCACGAATTTGCACCGGTCTTCAAGGCCGGTCTCGGCGAAGAACTCCCTGGCCGCGCTGACCACCTGTTTCTGGTCGAACAGCACCCCGTCCAGATCTGAGTGGGCCTTCAGAACGGCGGCCAGGATGTGCCCCTTGCCGCCGGCCACGTCCACCAGGGTTCGCACCCCGGAGAAGTCGTAGTGGGAGGCCACGGCGTCCGCGAACGGCCGGGCCCTGACCACCATGTAGTCGTTGAACAGCGCACCGGCCCCGGGGTTGGCCTTCAGGTAGCCGTAGAGGTGCCCGTGCCGCTCGACGAAGCCCGACCTGCCGGTGCGCACGGTCTGCGGGAGCATGCCCATGCCGTACCAGAAGCCCTCCTCGACGATCATCCGTACGGCGGAGCGGAGCGAGCCGGGCACGTCGGTGCGGAGGGTGACACCTGCCTCGGTCAGCTCGTAGGTGCCGGGCGCCGCGGTGGCGACCATGCCCATGGCGGCGAGCTCGCGGAGCACCCTGCCGAGCGCGGAGGCATCGGCGCCGCAGCGCAGTGCGAGCTCGTCAACGCTCAGGGCGCCGTCTCGCAGGTGGTCGGCGCAGCCCAGTTCGGCCATCGTGGCCAGGGCGGCGAAACGGGAGACGCCACCGATCGCATCCCATACCAGTGCCTGTGGGTCGCTCATGAAAATCCTCTCTCTGCGGCGTGCGGCCCTGAGGGGGGGACCACCACGCCCCGGCAAGCGTGCGCGCCGGACCCGCGTGCTCGGGCGGGGAGCGGTTCGGATTCCGGCAGGCGTTTTTGAAGATCGGGCCTCAGGGGGTCGAGGCCGACGGGCTCCGCATGCCGCGCACCAGGCGGCCGACCTCGGCGCGCAGGTGCACGAAGTCGGGGTGCTCGCGGGTGGTGATCTGGTCGCGCGGTCCCGGCAGGTCCACGCGCAGGTCACCGACGATCCCGGCAGGGGCCTTGGACAGGACCACGACGCGGTCACCGACGTAGACGCTCTCGTCGATGTCGTGGGTGATCAGCACGATGGTCATGTTGTGCAGGTTGCGGACCCGCAGGGTCAGGTCTTCCAGGTCCTCGCGGGTCTGGGCGTCCACGGAGCCGAAGGGCTCGTCCATCAGCAACAGGGCCGGGCGGTAGGCCAGGGCGCGGGCGATGGACACCCTCTGTTGCATGCCCCCGGAAAGTTGCCACGGGTACTTGGCCGCGGCGCTGTCCAGGCCGACCTCTTCCAGCGCCTCCATCGCCGCCTGCCCGCGCTGCCGTTTGTCCATTCCCCTGCGGCGCAGCGGGAGCGAGACGTTTTCGACCACCGACATCCAGGGGAACAGGGAGCGGCTGTAGTCCTGGAAGACCACGGCCAGGTTGTCGGGGGTCTGCTCGACCTGGGCGCCGTTGAGCGTGACCTGGCCACCACTGGGCCGGAGCAGCCCCGCGATGGAGCGCAGCAGTGTGGACTTGCCGCATCCGGAGGGGCCGACGATGCACACCAGCTCACCCTGGGCGACCTTCAGGTCGATGCCACCCAGCGCGTTGTGGGCGGTCGGTCCGCTGCCGTAGGTGTGGGACAGATTCGTGATCTCAAGCACAGCAGGTCCTCAGGTCGTCTGCTTGGCGGAGCGGTGCCAGGACAGGACACGTCGCTCGGCCGCCAGGAACGCCGAGTTGAACACGTATCCCAGGACGCCGAGCACCACGATGGTTCCCCACACGCTGGAGAAGTCGTATGACCTCTGGGCGTCCAGAAGCTGGAAGCCGATCCCGTCGGTGCTGCCGACCAGCTCGGAGAGCACCATGAGGATCAGCGCCAGTGACAGGCTGACCCGGAGTCCGGCGAAGATCTTCGGCATGGCCGAGGGCAGGATGATCCGGAACAGCCGCTCCCCGCCCGACAGCCCGAAGACCCTGGCGGTGTCCAGATGCTGGCGGTCGACCTGCCGTGCCCCCTCGGAGGCGTTGATCAGGACCGGCCAGACGATGCCGAACGCGATGAAGCTGATCTGCATCCGGGGGCCGATGGAGAACAACGCCATGAAGAACGCCAGCAGCATGGGCGGCGGGATGGCGCGGGCGAACTGGACCAGGGGGTCGATGAAACGGAAGAGCAGCGGGGAGCGGCCCAGGGCGACCCCGAGGACGATCCCGACGACCCCGGCCAGCACCCACCCGGCCAGCAGCCGGCCGATGCTCGCGGGGATGTTCGTCAGCGCCGCCTCGGTCAACCAGAGCCGTTCCGCGGGGCCGGTCAGCCACATCGTGTACATGCTGGTCGCGATCTGCGACGGCGGCGGGAAACTCAGCATCTCGATGCCGCGGGTGAGCAGCTCCCACAGCAGCAGCACGACGGGCACCGGCCACAGCCGGACCACGCCGCGCAGCAGGCCGTTCATCAGACCACCTCCGTACGGGCGGTGTGCCAGCGGAAGATCCGCCGTTCCGCGAGCACGAACAGGCTGTTGGTGACCACGCCGATGATTCCGGCCCAGATGGCGGCGGCGATGATGTACTCCACCGCGTCCGCGCTGCCGCCGCTCTCCAGGACGTAACTGCCGATGCCCTGGGCGCCGCCGCCGAGCAGCTCCGCGCTGATCGCCACGATGAGCGCGATCGCCGACGCCAGCCGGACACCGGTGGCGATGAAGGGCGCCGTGCTCGGCAGGGAGACGCGCCACAGCACGGCCGACTTCCCGAACCCGAAGCTGCGGAGGGTCTCCTTGGCGAGCGGGTCGACGTCCTTGAGGCCGTACATCGTGTTGATCAGGACGGGCCAGGTCGCCGCGTAGACGATCAGGGTGACCTTCATGTCGAACCTGTCGGAGAACACGGCGAGCGCCAGCGGGATCAGCGCGATCGACGGGATCGGGCGCAGGAACTCAAGGATCGGCCGGAGCGCGCTCTCCACCCGGGGCAGGCTGCCGAGCAGGAACCCGGCGGGCACGGCGAGCGCGACGGTGAACAGCAGTCCAAGAGCCCAGGCCCCGAGGGTCGAGGTGACGTCGGAGAGGAACTCCCCGTCGGTCACCAGCGTGGCTGCTCGACCGAGCACCGTGGAGGCCAGCGGAAACACGAGCGGGTCGATCAGCCCGGTCCGGCCCGCGACCTCCATGACGCAGAACAGCCCCGCGACGCCGAGGGCGCCGCAGAGCAGTCTGTTGTCGAGCGGGTTGCGCCGTGTCACCCGAGGTTGCCGGGAAGGATGGTCTTGGCCTGGATCGGGCTCTTCAGGTAGCCCTGCTCGACCATCAGGTCGGCGACGCGCTGCAGGCGGGTCTCGTCAAGGCTGGTGGGGAAGGAGCCGAGGGTGATGACGGCGGCGGTCGCGGCGTCGATCTTGGTGTAGGTCGGCAGGATCTGCTCGACGGCCTTGCGGTCGGTGGCGGAGATCTGCTGGGCCTTGGCGATCGCCCGCTGGAAGGCGGCGACGGTGTTGGGGTTCTCGGTGGCGAAGTTCTCCATGACGACCACGCCGGCGATGGGGAAGTCCGCCGTGGAGTCGACCATCGTGTCGGCGAGCTTCTGGGCGCCGAGGTTCTTCTGCACCGCGGTCAGGGCCGGCTCCGTCATCCAGGCCGCGTCGACGGTCTTGCTGGCCAGCTGGGCGCCCATCTCGGGGAAGGGGAACTCCAGGAACTGCACGTCGTTCTCGGTGAGGCCGTGCGTCTTGAGCACCGTGGTCACCGCCAGGGTGCCGATGTTCTTGAGGCTGTTGACCGCGATCTTCTTGCCCTTGAGGTCGGCGGGCGTCTTGATCGACGAGTCCTTGGGCACCATGATGTTGAACGAGTTCGGAGCGGCCTGGTAGAGGTCCGAGATGATCTTCATCTTGTTGCCGGCCGCGACGGCGAGGAAGGCCGAGACGTAGTTCGTCTGGGTGGCGTCCAGGGATCCGCCGACGAGGGCCTGCTGGGCCTGGGCTCCGCCGACCACCGGCTCGATGTCGACGGTGAGCCCCTCATCCTTGAAGTAGCCCTTGTCCTTGGCGATGTAGAGCGCGGCCGAGTCGGGGATCGGCAGCGCGCCGATCTTGATCTGGGTCTTCTCCAGACCGCCCGCGTTCGCGGCGGTGGTGTCAGTGGACTTGTCGGAACCTCCGCAGGCGCTCAGCACCAGGGCGGCGGCGACTCCTGCGATGACGGCCCGGCTCGCAAGTGTGAACCTCATGGGTCTCCTTAGCTGCATTAGCTGCATTTGACCGCCCCTGCCGGAACTCGCGGTAACTCATCGGGCGACATGAAGGGGGTCCCGGGAGGCATGTTGGTCAAGGGGGGGTTTGCCGACCGCGGATCAGAGTAGCGGAGTAGATCAGTCAAATTACAAATATCACCCCTTTCGCCCCTATCGCCCCGAAGCTACAAAGCAGGCATACGCCACCCAGTTGCCACATCCGTAACAATCAACAGATAGGTCCGCATAGCGGGCATAAGCAAAGATGTCAATAAATCTGTTTCGCAACTTTGTGGAAGTTTGTGGTTACAGGGCGGAGAGTCATCGCCCGGTTACGGGTGCGGTGTGCCCGTTCGGTGGGAAATGCGAGTTATGTGCTGTTGGCCGAACTCATCCGGCTGTGCTCCAATAACCCCTACCCCATGGATGCGTCGGCGTCACTAGCACATCATTGCGTGACGCGATCCCCTCCAAGCAGACGATCCGAGGAGAGGCAGCGGAGGCCAGTGAGGACAGCGTCAATCCCCAGCGAACGCGAATCCGGGCTGGCACCTGCCCTGGGATTCGACAATCAGGGGGGGCAGCCGCAGAGCGGCCCGGGTCAGGGCCCAGACGGCTCCGGCTCCGAGAGGTCTGCGAGGAACGGCGGCAAGCTCGCGCTCAAGAACTGGCGGGTGAGGTCGCGACTGATCGCGCTCATCGTCATCCCCACGGCCGCCGCGATCGTGCTGGGCGGCCTGCGGGTCACCACCTCGATCAGCAGCGCCGCCGAGTACGAGCGCGTGCGTACCACCGCCGAACTCACCGCGGGCCTGAGCAACCTGGCCGACGAGCTGCAGCTTGAGCGGGACCTGTCGGCCCGGCACGTGGCACAGGGGCGTCTGAGCACCGGCAAGTCGAATCTGCGCAAGCAGTACGAGAGCGTCGACGGCGTCGCCCGAGAGGTGCGCGCCCGCATCGACGGTGTCATCAATGACAGCGGCATCGTTGAGGCGCTCAGCACCCGGAGCAGGGACGAGCTCACGCAGATCCGCGCCCGCATCGACGAGCTCAAGAGCCTGCGTGACGCGGCGACGGCCACCCAGATGCCGGCCCAGCCCATGATCGCCGCGTACTCCCGTACCATCGCGGACCTGCTCGCCCTGCACGACGAGATCATTCAGGGCGTCGCGGACCAGGAGATCACCGCCAGCGCGGCCGCGTTCGCCGCGCTGGCCAGGGCCAAGGAACAGGCGTCCAGGGAGCGGGCGAACCTCGCCATCGCTCTCGCCGTCAGGGGGTTCAGCGCCGAAGGCCTCAACGCCACGCTGGCCGCCCGGGCGCAGTTCGACAGCGAGCTCGCGACCTTCCGCTCCGAGGCCTCGGTCGCCCAGCGCCAGCTCTACGACGACACGGTCAGCAGCCAGAAGAAGGACCGCGCGGCCGCACTGCGCGCCCGTGCCATCGTCCTGGCCCTCAACAGTCAGCCGCTGAGGAACGTCGACGTCTCCAGGACCGGACTCGGCGACCAGACGACGTGGTTCGACGCCTCCAGCGACATCGTCGAGCGCATGCGCACCGTGGAGGAGCAGGTCGCCGACACCCTCATCACGCAGAGCCGGGTCCTGCAGGAGTCGGAGCAGCGCGGAGCGCTGATCGCCGCCGGGCTGAGCGCGCTGCTGCTCATCCTCGTCCTGATCATCACCGCGGTCATGGCGCGGTCGCTGGTCAGGCCGCTGCGCAGGCTCCGTACCGAGGCGCTGTCCATCGCCGGCCAGCGTCTCCCCGAGACCGTCCAGAGCATGCGCGAGAGCGGCGAGGTCTCGACCACCGACATCACCCCGATCGGTGTCGCCTCCGACGACGAGATCGGTGAGGTGGCCCGGGCCTTCGACGAGGTCCACCGTGAGGCCGTGCGGCTGGCGGGCCAGGAGGCCACGCTGCGGAGCAACGTCAACTCGATGTTCGTCAACCTCTCCCGGCGCAGCCAGACCCTGGTGGAGCGCCAGCTCTCCCTCATCGAGAGCCTGGAGCAGGGCGAGCAGGACGAGGGCCGGCTCGGCAGCCTCTTCCGCCTCGACCACCTCGCCACCCGCATGCGCCGCAACTCGGAGAACCTCCTGGTCCTCGCCGGTCAGGAGCCCGCCCGCCGGTGGAGCCAGCCGGTCCCGCTCATCGACGTGGTCCGCGCCTCGCTGTCGGAGGTCGAGAACTACGAGCGGGTCGACCTGCAGCTGTCCGCGGGCGTGGCCGTGGCCGGAACCTCCGTCAACGACGTTGTCCACCTGATCGCGGAGCTCGTGGAGAACGCGATCTCCTTCTCCCCCCGGGAGACCAAGGTCATCGTCTCCAGCAACCGCATCGACGGTGGTGGCGTGATGGTCTCGGTGACCGACATCGGCATCGGCATGACCGCCGAGGAGCTCGCCCAGGCCAACTGGCGACTGGCCAACCCGCCGGTGGTGGACGTCTCGGTCTCCCGCCGGATGGGCCTGTTCGTGGTCGGCCGCCTTGCCCTGCGGCACGGCATCCGAGTCCAGCTCAGGCAGCAGGACAGCGGCGGCCTGACCGCCATGGTCCTGCTCCCGGAGAACCTGCTCGCCGTCACCGCCCGCCCGGGAGGCGCGCCCGGTGCCATGTCGCAGGGCGGAGACTGGGCCGGATCCACGGCCTCCATGGACCGCCCGCCCGTGCTGGCCAGCCCCGCGGCTCCCCAGATGCCGTCCTTCGCCTCGTTCGAGGCCGCCCACCAGAACTCGTTCGCCTCCTTCGACCTGGGGCAGCAGTTCAACTCCTTCGAGGCCTCGCAGCCTCCCTTCGGAGGCGGCCAGTTCGGGCAGGCACCCGTCGACACCCCGTGGCCGGGACAGCTTCCGCCGCCCGGCGCCACCCCCGGCTGGCCGGACGCCTCCCAGCCCGACCCCACCGCGTGGCATCAGGGCCAGGGCAGCCCGTCCAGAGGCGACACCGGAATGTGGTCCGGGGGACCGAGCGCGCCCGCGCGCGGTGACGCCCCCGTCTGGCCCGGCGGGCAGAGCAGGGACGGCGGGTCCGACGTCTGGTCGAGTTCCTCGTTCCGCGGCGGCGACTCCGGAGGCTGGCCGTCCACCGGCAACTCCGGTCCGTTCGGGCGGCGCCCGTTCGACGCGGCGGACAACACCGGCCCGCTGCCGGTGATCCCCGACTCCTCGCCCATGGAAGAGGCGAAGGAGGAGTTCCTGCCGATCTTCGCGGCCGTCGAGTCCGACTGGTTCAGGAAGGTCGATCCGGTCCAGGCCGCCGAGGAACGGGTCGAGGAGGTCGAACCGGCCCGGCCGGCCCAGGCCGTTCAGGAGACCGTCCAGCTCTCACAGCAGGCCGCCCCCACGCAGGGGACCGGCTGGTCGTCACCCGCCGACGTGGGCTGGCAGGCGGCCAAGGCCGCCAGCGAGCCCTCACTCGGCGGGATCACCGGTTCCGGGCTGCCCAAGCGGGTGCCCAAGGCGAACCTGGTGCCCGGCACGGCCGCGCCCGACCTGAGCGCGGCTCCCCAAACTCCCGCGCTCCGGCCGACAGTCTCCCCGGAGGCGGTGCGCAACAGGCTGGCCAGCTTCCAGCAGGGCGTACGACAGGGCCGCGCGGCCGCCAGGGGCGCCGCGGACGGACGGCCGTATCCCGACTTCGGCCGGGACGTTGAAGGAAACAAGGAGGACCGGTGAGCGAGCTCATCATGGTCGCCAAGGAGGATGACACGTGCGCGAAATGAGCCAGGCCGCCCGGGGGGTCAATTGGCTGATCACTGACTTTGTGAACAACGTCCCAGGTGTGGCGCACACAGTCGTCGTGTCGGCGGACGGTCTGCCGTTGGCGTATTCCGACGGATTTCCCAGGGACAGGGCGGACCAGCTGGCCGCGGTCGCGGCCGGCCTGATCAGCCTGACCCAGGGCGCCTCACGGGTTTTCGAAGGCGGTGCGGTCACCCAGACCGTGGTGGAGATGCAACGAGGGCTGCTCCTCATCATGTCCATCAGTGACGGTTCCTGTCTGGCGGTGCTGGCCGCCGCCGACTGTGACATGGGACTGGTGGCCTACCAGATGACGATGCTCGTCGAGCGGGCAGGCCAGGTGCTGACCCCGGCCGTCCGCGCGGAACTGCAGTCTTCCCACTCACGGTGACGGCGATGACGCTAGGAGGCTGTCGTGGCAGGCCGCGGCTGGACCGGTGAGGGCGACCCGCGCAGCGGGTTTCCCTACCATTCGATGGACGACCCCCACCGGCAACAGGGGGGTCCTTCGCATCTCATGCAGCCGGCGCCGTCGGAGCAGAGCTCCCTCGTCCGCCCGTATGCCGTGACCGGGGGGCGCACCGCCCCCCGGACCCAACTCGCCCTGGAGGCCCTGGTCTCCTCGGCGACCTCCATACATCACGATTTATCCACCCGCACCCCGGAGTATCAGGCGATCAGTGCCCTGTGCCGGCAAGTGCGTTCGGTCGCTGAGATCTCCGCGATGCTCCGCATCCCGCTCGGCGTGACCCGGATCCTGGTCGCCGACATGGCCGCCGAGGGTCTGATCCAGCTGCATCAGCCTCAGCTGGACGCGGGCAAGCCGGATCTCAACCTGCTGGAAAGGGTGCTCAGTGGACTTCGCAGGCTCTAGCCGCGGCGGCGGCCTGACATCGACGAAAATCGTCGTCGCCGGGGGATTCGGTGTCGGTAAGACCACGTTCGTGGGGGCGGTGTCGGAAATCCTGCCGCTGACCACGGAGGCGGTGATGACCGACGCCAGCGCCGGGATCGACGATCTCGGCCTCACTCCGAACAAGACCACCACCACGGTCGCGATGGACTTCGGCCGCGTCTCGCTGGACCGCGACCTGATCCTTTACCTGTTCGGCACGCCCGGCCAGCACCGGTTCTGGTTCATGTGGGACGACCTGGTCCGCGGCGCGATCGGCGCGATCGTGCTCGTCGACACCCGGCGGCTGGCCGACAGCTTCCCGGCGATCGACTACTTCGAGGAGGCCAAGCTCCCCTTCGTCGTCGCGGTCAACGGGTGGGACGGCACCTACCTGCACGGTGAGGAGGAGGTACGCGAGGCGCTGACGCTGGCGCCGCACATCCCCATCTCCAGGACCGACGCCCGCTCGCGCGACGCGGTGAAGGCCACGCTCATCACGCTTGTGGAGCACGCGCTCACCGTGCGGATGGCCGTGCCCGGTTGGGGCCGCTGACCGCGGGAGGGCGTCAGTCGCACCTCCCAGCGGATAGGCTGGGAGGTCGAGTCGCAGACCTGTAGCGCAGAGGCTGGCCAATCACGTGTTCGAGACGCTTTCCGACCGGCTGACATCGGTCTTCTCCTCCCTTCGATCCAAGGGTCGGCTCTCCGAGGCCGACATCGACGCGACCTGCCGCGAGATCCGCATCGCGCTCCTCGAGGCCGATGTCGCGCTGCCCGTGGTCAAGGCGTTCGTCGCCCAGGTCAAGGAGCGCGCCCGCGGCGCCGAGGTCTCCCAGGCGCTGAACCCGGCGCAGCAGGTCGTCAAGATCGTCAATGACGAGCTCATCGAGATCCTCGGCGGCGAGACCCGGCGGCTCCGCTATGCCAAGAACCCGCCGACCGTCGTCATGCTCGCGGGCCTGCAGGGCGCGGGCAAGACGACCCTGGCCGGCAAGCTCGCCCGCTGGCTGCGTGAGCAGAACCACACGCCGCTGCTGGTCGCCGCCGACCTCCAGCGGCCCAACGCGGTACAGCAGCTCTCGGTCGTGGCCGAGCGCGCGGGCGTCGCGGTCTACGCGCCCGAGCCGGGAAACGGCGTCGGCGACCCGGTCGCGGTGGCCCGCCAGTCGATCGACCACGCCAAGCGGCAGCAGCACGACATCGTCATCATCGACACCGCGGGCCGCCTGGGCATCGACCAGGAGCTGATGAAGCAGGCGGCGGACATCCGCGACGCGGTCTCGCCCGACGAGGTCCTGTTCGTCGTCGACGCGATGATCGGCCAGGACGCCGTCAGCACGGCCCAGGCGTTCATGGAGGGCGTCGGTTTCGACGGCGTCGTGCTGACCAAGCTCGACGGCGACGCCCGCGGCGGCGCCGCACTGTCGGTCCGCCACATCACCGGCAGGCCGATCATGTTCGCGTCCACCGGTGAGAAGCTCGAGGACTTCGACGCCTTCCACCCGGACCGGATGGCCTCCCGCATCCTCGACATGGGTGACATCCTCACCCTGATCGAGCAGGCCCAGAAGACCTTCGACGAGGCCGAGGCCGCCAAGATGGCGAGCAAGCTCACCTCGGGCGAGGGCTTCACCCTGGAGGACTTCCTCGAGCAGATGATGATGGTCCAGAAGATGGGCCCCATCAAGAACCTGCTCGGCATGATGCCCGGCATGGGGCAGATGCGTGATCAGCTCAACCAGGTGGACGACCGCGACCTCGACCGCATCGCCGCCATCATCCGCTCCATGACGCCCGCCGAGCGTCACAATCCGAAGATGATCGACGGCTCACGCCGTGCCCGTATCGCGAGGGGCTCCGGTGTGACGGTGACCGAGGTGAGCGGCCTGGTCACCCGCTTCTTCGACGCCCAGAAGATGATGAAGCGGATGGCCGGCGGCATGGGCATCCCCGGCATGCCCGGCGGTCGCAAGGGAGCCAAGGCCGCGCAGAAGAAGGCGGCCAAGGGACGCAGGGTCAGCGGTGACCCGCGCAAGGCGGCGCTCGGCAAGGCCGCCCCCGACAAGTCCGGCGAGCCCGCGGCCCCGGCGGGGAACGGCCTCCTCGGCAAGCTCGGTTCCCGGCAGCAGCTGCCTCCTGGCCTGGAGCTGCCGCCGGGCTTCGATCCCTCGAAGTTCAAGCTCCCCGGTCAGAAATGAGCGATGGACCCTTCCACGCGCGTGCCAGATGGATCTGGGTGATCATCGTCGCGGGGTTCATCCTGGTGGCCGTGCTCGAACTGCTCGGGGTACGTCCGAAGTAGTGCTCCCACCACGGCATCCCGGCCGGCGGATCGTACGGCGGGTACGCAGGCCGCGCGGGTGCTCCCGGGGGTGCGGGAATCTCCGGCGGCTGGGCGGCTCCCGGCAGGATCGGTGCCTCGGGCAGGACGGGGGCTCCGAACCGCGAGGCGGTCCCCGGCGGTTCGAGGGTCTCCGGCGGGGCGGGTGCTCCCGGCCGCGCCGGAGCCCCGGGCAGGAGCGGGGTTTGAGGAGGCGCGGACGTTCCTCGTGGGACGTGAGACGGCCAGGGGGCCCAGGGGACACCGTCGTGGCCGGTTCCCGGGGTTACGGCAGGGGACGGGGCGGACGCCGGAGGCACGTCGGCCTGACCGGCAGGGGTCGCCCTGATGGTCAGCACCGCTCCCAGCACGGTGATGGATCCGGTCGCGGTCAGCAGCAGAGATCTGAGGGTGGTTGCCACGGCGGCCATTTAGCGCAGCAGGCCGGACCCGCCGGGGGCCCGGACACACGTGGATTACCGAGATTTGCCCTCCGGCCGCCGCGGGGGATGGCCGTGGATTGGCCGGGCACCCCCGCGCGTCTGGCACAATGACATGTTGGAACATCGTGACACGTGGTTGCCCTCTCACTCCCGCGTGCCATGCCTGTCCCTCGATCGGTCCTCTCCTCGTGCCCCACTCGATGAGACACCGCTCACCCACGCTCTAATGCAGGAGAGACCACACCAGTGGCAGTCAAGATCAAGCTCAAGCGGCTCGGCATGATCCGCAACCCGCAGTACCGCATCGTCATCGCCGACAGCCGCACCAAGCGTGACGGCCGGGCGATCGAGGAGATCGGCCTCTACCACCCGAAGGAGAACCCCTCGCGCATCGAGGTCAACTCCGAGCGGGCGGCCTACTGGCTGGGTGTCGGCGCGCAGCCGACCGAGCCCGTCCTCAAGCTCCTCAAGCTCACCGGCGACTGGCAGAAGTTCAAGGGCGAGTCGGCTCCGGCTCCGCTCCTGGTCGCCGAGCCCAAGGCCGACCGCCACGCCGTCTACGAGGCCGCGGCCAAGGAGGCGCTGTCTCTGGAAGCCGCCATCACGCCGAAGAAGTCGACCCGCAAGGCGGCTCCCAAGGCTGAAGAGGCCCCCGCCGAGGCCCCGGCTGAGCCCACCGCGGCCGCCGAGGAGAAGCCGGAAGGCGAGGCCTGAGGTGCTTGAGGAGGCCCTCGAGCACCTGGTGAAGGGCATCGTCGAATATCCCGACGACGTCCAGGTTCACGCTCGCCGCATCCGCAGCGGGCGTGTGCTTGAGGTCCGGGTGCATCCCGAGGACCTCGGTAAGGTCATCGGCCGCGGTGGCCGTACGGCCAAGGCGCTTCGCACGGTCGTGAACGCCCTCGGCGACGGCAAGTACGTCCGGGTCGATCTGCTCGACCTGAACGAGGCCCGCTAGCCGCCGGACGCGTCCAATCGAGCGAACGGGCCACCCGCCCAGCGCGGGTGGCCCGTCTGCTTTCCACCGGCACCACTATGTGAGGAGGCGGGCGTGCAGCTCGTCGTAGGGCGGATCGGCCGCCCGCACGGACTCCGCGGAGACGTGTCCGTGGAGGTGCGCACCGACGAGCCTGACAGGCGCTTCGCCCCGGGCACCGCCCTGGCCACCGACCCCGCCTCGGCCGGCCCGCTGGTCGTCGAGTCCCGCCGCTGGCATTCGGGCATCCTGCTGGTCAGGTTCGAGGGTGTGAGCGACCGCGACCACGCGGAGGAACTCCGCGGCACCATGCTCGTCATCGACTCGGCGGACATCCCGCCGTCCGACGATCCCGACGAGTTCTACGATCACCAGCTCATCGGCCTCGCCGTGGTCAAGCCCGACGGCGAGCGGGTGGGCGAGGTGTCCGACGTGCTCCACCACGGCCAGGACCTGCTCGTCGTACGGCGTGGGAAGGCGGAGGTCTACGTGCCGTTCGTCAAGGCGCTGGTCCCGGTGATCGACCTTGAGAAGGGCATCCTCGTGGTGGACGCCCCGGCGGGACTGCTCGATCCGGACGAGATCGTCTGACATGCGCGTCGACGTCATCTCGATCTTCCCCGAGTACTTCGCCCCCCTCGACGTCTCCCTCATCGGCAAGGCCCGCGAGCGTGGCATCCTCGACGTCCGTCTCCACCAGCTCCGCGACCACGCCCACGACGTGCACCGCACGGTGGACGACACACCCTACGGGGGTGGCCCCGGCATGGTCATGAAGCCCGAGCCCTGGGGAGAGGCCCTCGACGAGGTCCTCGCCGCGGACCCCGTGGCCCTGCCGCGGATGATCGTGCCGACTCCCAGCGGTGTGCCCTTCACCCAGAAGCTGGCGATGGAGTACGCCGCCGAGCCCTGGCTGCTGTTCACCCCGGCCCGCTACGAGGGCATCGACTCCAGGGTGATGGCCGAGTACGGCGCGCGCATGCGCGTGGACGAGGTCAGCATCGGGGACTACGTGCTCGCCGGAGGCGAGGTGGCCGTGCTGGTGATGATCGAGGCCATCGGGCGGCTGCTGCCGGGTGTGCTCGGCAACGTCCACTCGGCCGTGGACGACTCCTTCGCGCCCGGCGCGATGGAGAACCTTCTCGAAGGTCCCGTCTACACCAAGCCGCCCGAGTGGCGGGGGCACGAGGTGCCGGAGATCCTGCTCTCCGGGCATCACGGAAAGATCGCCCGGTGGCGGCGGGACCAGGCACTGCGCCGTACCGCGAGAAACCGGCCCGAACTGCTGGCGGCGCTCACCCCGCAGAGCCTGGACAAGCACGACAGGCAGCTCCTGTCCGAGCTCGACCAGCCCGGGACCGGCTCTGTCGGCCCGGCTCCCTGACCGGTTCCGTCCCCTGAGCGGCAGCCGATGCGGAGGCCGGCCCGGCCGCCCTGACCGGCTGATTTCCGGTCGGTCGGGAAAATATGGCAGACTGAAGCGTTGTCGCCGACTGCCTTCCCGGCCCCCAGGCCGGTCTCGCCGCGGCGCACGCGCCGCCGGGTAGACGGTTCCGGCTCCGAGACACAGTCCATTTCAGCACGCGTGTCCATCACGACGCCGCTCCGTCGCGGCCGGATGGACCTCCGGGTGCGTTTAAAAATGAGGTACCACTGCCATGCACACGCTGATCAGCGAGCTCGAGAAGTCCGCGCTCCGCACCGACATCCCGAACTTCCGGCCCGGTGACACGCTCGAGGTTCACGTCCGGGTCATTGAGGGCAGCAGGTCCCGTGTCCAGGTCTTCAAGGGCTTCGTCCTCCGCCGCCAGGGCGGTGGCGCCCGCGAGACCTTCACGGTTCGCAAGGTCAGCTACAGCGTCGGCGTCGAGCGTACCTTCCCGGTGCACAGCCCGGTCATCGAGAAGATCGTCCTCGTGACCCGTGGCGACGTCCGCCGGGCCAAGCTCTACTACATGCGTGACCTGCGCGGCAAGGCCGCCCGTATCCGCGAGAAGCGCGAGGCCCGCTAGGCGCGCGGTAGTCGCCGCCCTGGCCCGCGTCCTCTTTTCCGGGGAGCGGGCCAGTCGCATGTAAGGAGGTTTGACCTCCTATGGCAATACGCATGGCTATGCGGTACCCCGTCACTCGACCACTTGGTGCCGCCCATCATCTAGGCTCGTCAGCGATGACTAGCGAAGACCGGGAGTACGGCGCAGTCTCGCGTCGACCTGTCGAGGACGAGGTGGACGTGGTCGCCGAAGACACCCAGAAGAACGCCAAGAGCGACAAGGGCAAGAAGAAGGGCTCCTTCTGGAAGGAGCTGCCTGTTCTGATCGTCGTGGCGGTGGTGCTCGCTCTCATAATCAAGACCTTCGTGATCCAGGCGTTCTACATTCCTTCGGAGTCGATGGAGAACACCCTCCTCACGAACGACCGGGTCCTGGTCAACAAGCTCGTCTACCGCGTCCGGGACATCGAACGCGGCGACGTGGTGGTGTTCTCCGGGGTCGACTCCTGGGATCCCGAGATCGACCTTGAGGAGCCGTCCAACCCGGTCGCGGGGTTCTTCCGCTGGGTCGGAACCGCCTTCGGCGTGGTCCCCGGCGAGAAGGACTACATCAAGCGGGTCATCGGCGTCGGTGGCGACACGGTGAAGTGCTGCGACGCCCAGGGCCGGGTGACGGTCAACGGGGTCCCCCTCGACGAGGACTACCTCTACCCGGGTGACGTGCCGTCCCAGAAGTTCTTCGAGGCCAAGGTCCCCGAGGGCCGCCTGTGGGTGATGGGCGACCACCGGTTGGTCTCCCTCGACTCCCGCTCCCACCTGGGCGATCCCGGTGGCGGGACGATCTCGGTGGACAAGGTGATCGGCCGGGCCTTCGTGATCGTGTGGCCGTTCTCCAGGGCCACGACCATTCCCATTCCCGACACCTTCGGTCAACCGGCTCTCAAAGCCGCCGCGGCCGTGGGAGGCGCGGCCCCGTTCCTCGCGGGCTTCGCAGGCGCCGTGCCGCTGGTGCTGTGGCGTCGTCGCCGGCTTTCAAGGCGGTAGCCGGACCTCATGACCGTGGAACCCGAGGCTGACAAGAACAAGAAGTCCGGTAAGGGCGGCAACCTGCGCGAGTCGCTGTTCCTGCTGGTGTGCGGGGTGGTGGTGGCGCTGCTGTTGCAGGCCTTCGTCTTCCAGTCGTTCTGGATCCCGTCGGAGTCGATGGAGAACACCCTTCAGGTGGGTGACCGGGTGGTCGTCAACAAGCTGCACGGCGACGCCGAGCGTGGCGACATCGTGGTTTTCAAGGGCTGGAACGACGAGGACACCATCAAACGGGTCATCGCGGTCGGTGGTGACACGGTGAAGTGCTGCGACGCCAAGAAGCGGATCACGGTCAACGGAGTGCCGCTCGAAGAGGGCTCCTACCTGTACCCCGGCGACTTCCCCTCGGGGGACGCGTTCGAGAAGGTGGTCCCCGCCGGGAGACTGTGGGTCATGGGCGACCACCGCACCGCCTCCGCCGACTCGCGCGCCCACGAGGAGCGGAAGGAGGAGGGCACGATCTCCGAGGACGACGTCGTCGGCCGTGCGGTGGCGATCTACTGGCCGTTCTCCAGGGCCACGATCCTTTCGAGGCCGGAGAGCTTTCTCAAGGTGAGATAGCGGTACCGAATGCACCGGAGGGGGCGTACTCTCTGGTCATGGTCGCTGTGTCACCCGAGGTGTCATGACGGTTGCGTTTCGCCCCAGGCCCAGCGTGGTCCGGCGCGATTTAGGGCTGTACGGCTACGAGCGGGCCCTTGACCGCCGCGGGCTCGGTCCCGTGGCGGGGGTCGACGAGGCGGGCCGTGGCGCCTGTGCCGGGCCTCTGGTGGTCGCCGCCGTGGTGCTGGGCGGCCGGATCGACGGCCTGGGTGATTCCAAGCAGCTGACGGCCTCCCGCCGTGAGTCGCTGTACGAGCGGATCACGGCGACCGCGGAGGCGGTGAGTGTGATGGTGATCCCGCCGGGTGAGATCGACGCCCGTGGCCTGCACAGATCCAACATCGACGGAATGCGCAGGGCCGTGGCACGACTTCCCCGTCAGCCCGGCTACGTTCTCACCGACGGGTTTCCCGTTCCCGGGTTGCCCATGCCGTCATTGGGGGTGTGGAAGGGAGATCAGGTCGCGGCCTGCATCGCGGCGGCCTCGATCGTGGCCAAGGTGACGCGGGACGAGATGATGGTCGCGTTGCACGAACGTCATCCCCGGTACGGATTCGCCGTGCACAAGGGGTATGGCACCGTCGATCATCGCAGGGCTCTCAGCACCTACGGTCCGTGTCCGGACCACCGCTTCTCGTTCTCGACGGTGGCACGGTCAGGAGCGGGCGAGGTGATGGGTGAGAATGAACTGGGGGCCGGTGCGTCTGATCGGGCGGGCCGGGGTGTGCGTTTAACAGGAGGACCGGTATGAGCGCAGAGGATCTCGAGAAGTACGAAACCGAGATGGAGCTGCAGCTTTACCGTGAGTACCGCGACGTTGTCGGCCTGTTCACATACGTCGTGGAGACTGAGCGGCGCTTCTATCTCACCAACTCCGTCGATCTCGACGTGCGGACCGCCGAGAACGGCGACGTGTTCTTCGACGTGAAGATGCAGGACGCCTGGGTCTGGGACATGTACCGGCCCGCGAGGTTCGTCAAGAACGTCCGCGTGGTGACCTTCAAGGACGTGAACGTCGAGGAACTCGCCAAACCCGATCTGGAGATGCCGAAGGAGGGCTTCTCCTCCTGAGGGGCTTTGCGGCTTTTTGACCATTGCTGAGCTGCGAGAACGCTGTCCGCGGGCCGGGGCGTCGTCCACAGGCGCGCCTGGTGTCCGGCCGGTTGTCCACAGAGTCCCGTTCGGCTCGTCGGGGGCGCGGTGAGCTGAGCGAAGGTCGGGAACCGGAGGTGGTTCCATGGCCGCGAAAGATGAGCTCGGCAGGTACGGCGAACAGGTCGCCGTCGACTATCTGCTCGCGCACGACCTGCAGATCCTGGATCGCAACTGGCGATGCCCGGACGGGGAGATCGACGTCGTCGCCCGAGAGGGGCGCACGCTCGTCGCGGTGGAGGTGAAGACCCGCTCCGGCCGCCGTCACGGCACCGCCTTCGAGGCGGTCACCGATGCGAAGATCGCGCGCCTGCGCATGCTCGTGGCCAGATGGGTCGCCGAGCACCAGGAGGGGTTCGACGCGATCCGCGTCGACGTCGTCGCCCTTGAGCGGTTCGCCGGGGATTTCGCCATCCGCCACGAGCGGGGGGTGTGCTGATGTCTCCTGGCCTGTCCTGGATCATTCGCTCCCCACATCCCACCCCGCGGGAGGTGAGGTGAGTGGCCGTCGCACGCACGCGCTGCGTCGCCCTGGTCGGGGTGACCGGCCGTCTCGTCGAGATCGAGGCCGACATCGGCAGCGGTGTCGCGGGTCTGCACCTGATCGGAATGCTGGACACCGCGCTGAGCGAAGCCCGCGACCGGGTCCGCTCCGCCCTGGTCAACAGCCGGTACGCGTGGCCCGACGCCCGGATCACCGTCAGCCTGTTTCCCGCCAGCCTGCCCAAGCGGGGCAGCCTCTTCGACCTGGCGATCGCGATGGCCCTGCTCGCGGCGGCCGGATTCGTGCCCGCGGCCAGGGTCGCCGAGCCGTTCTTCCTGGGTGAGCTGGGGCTCGACGGCTCGGTGCGGCCGGTGAGGGGCGTTCTCCCCGCGGTGCTGGCGGCCGTCGCCGCGGGTGCCCGCACCGTCGTCGTCCCCGCGCGCAACGCCGCCGAGGCGGGTCTCGTGCCGGGCGTGACCGTGATCCCCGCGACCACCCTGGGCGCGCTGGTGAGCGGGCTGCGAAGCGGCGAGCTGCCGGGAGGCGTCCTGGACTGCGCCGGAGATCCCGGTCACCGGGCCGCGCGCCCGCTTCCGTCGGGATGTCCCGACGAGGCCGTCCCCGGGCACGACCTGGGAGACAGTGCCGCCGGTGGCGCCGAGGACGGTCCCGACCTGGGAGACGTCGCCGGGCAACCCGTCGCCCGCCGCGCGCTGGAGGTCTGCGCCGCCGGTGGTCACAACCTCTGGATGCTCGGTCCTCCCGGCACCGGCAAGACCATGCTCGCCGAGCGGCTGCCGACCCTGCTGCCGGCCCTGGAGTGGGATCAGGCCCTGGAGGTGACCGCCATACACTCGGTCGCCGGAGTGCTGCCCAGGGACCGCCCGCTGCTGGTCCGCCCGCCGTTCGTGGCGCCACACCACACCGCGACCGTCGCGTCCGTCATCGGTGGGGGCAGCGGGATGATCCGCCCTGGTGCGGTCTCGCTGGCCCACCGGGGAGTGCTCTTTCTCGATGAGGCCCCCGAGTTCTCGACGACCGTTCTCGACGCGCTCAGGCAGCCGCTCGAATCGGGCCGGGTGACGGTCTCCAGGGCGCTGGGGGCGGTGACCTTTCCCGCCAGGTTCGCGCTGGTGCTGGCGGCCAACAGGTGCCCGTGCGCGCGGCCCTCCACCCCCAAGGATCCGTGCGCGTGCGCTCCCGCCGCCCGCCGTCGCTATCTCGCCAGGCTCTCCGGCCCGCTGCTCGACCGGGTGGACGTCAAGGTCAGCCTCTTCAGGTCGACCCGGCGTGAACTCCTCGCCGACCGCCGCTTCATCGAGCCCAGCAGGGTGGTGGCGGAGCGGGTGCTGCTCGCCCGTGAGCGCGCCGCCAAGCGGTTCGCGAACACACCGTGGCGCTGCAACGCGGAGATGCCCGCCCGCGCCCTCCATGCCGAATACCGGCCGCCGCCCGCGGCGATGTCACCGCTGCTCCGGCATCTCGACAGCGGCCTGCTGAGCGCCCGGGGTCTTGACCGGATCATCAAACTGGCCTGGACCCTGGCCGATCTCGCCGGCAAGGACCGGCCGGAGCCGCACGAGACCAACTCCGCCCTCGGGCTGTGGCTGGGGGAGGAACGTTGAACGACAGGCTCGCGCGGCTCACCCTGATGCGCCTGGCCGAACCGGGTGACACCGCGATGGGCGCGCTCGTCGCCCTACGCGGTCCACAGGCCGCCGTCGTCCTGGTCCGGGAGGGCGCCACGGACGCGGATTTCACCCGATGGTTCGCCGACACCCACGGCCGCCCGGCTGGAGGCCCCGGTCCCTGCGACGGGGGCTCCGGTCCGTACGGCGGGAATCTGTACGACAGGGGCCCGGACCGGCGTGGGGGAGGGGCCGGCGCGTCCGATGGTGTCTCAGCCGGTGCCTCAGGGGCGGGCGGTGGCAGGAGGGCCGGGTGGGACGGACGGCTCGCGGGCAGGTTCGACCGGATGGTCGCGTCCTGGGCGGCCCGGCTGAAGACGGCCGACCCCGGGCGTGATCTGGCCGAGGGCGAGCGGATAGGCGCCAGGCTGGTGATTCCCGGCGACGCCGAGTGGCCGAGCCAGCTGGATGACCTGGGAGACTCCCGGCCCCATGCGCTCTGGCTGCACGGCGACGCCGACCTGCGATTCTCCTGCCTCAGGTCCGTCGCGGTCGTCGGTTCCCGGGCCGCCACGCCATATGGCACGCACGTGGCGGCGGAGCTCGGGGCGGGGCTGAGCGAGAGGGGATGGGGGGTCGTCTCCGGCGGCGCCTACGGCATCGACGGTGCCGCCCACCGTGGTGCGCTCGCCGGTGAGGCACCGACGGTCGTCGTGCTCGCCTGTGGCGCCGACGTCGCCTATCCCAGCGCGCACCAGCAACTGTTCGCGGCCGTTCGGGCGCAGGGGGTGCTGGTCAGCGAATGTCCCATGGGTGCGCACCCGACCCGGCCGAGGTTTCTGGTCAGGAACCGGCTCATCGCGGCCCTGTCACGGAGCACCGTGGTCGTCGAGGCCGCCGTGCGCAGCGGGGCGCTCAACACCGCCGGGCACGCGGTCGCGCTCAACCGGCAGCTGGCCGCGGTGCCGGGCCCGGTGACCTCGGATGCTTCGGCGGGGTGCCATCGGCTGATCCGCCAGGGCAAAGCCGTCTGCGTCACCGGTGCCGAGGAGGTGATCGAGCTCGCCGGAACGATGGGCGCCGACCTGGCCCCGGAGGCGCGCGGGCCGGTGCTCCCCCGTGACCGGCTCGACCCGGAGAGCAGGAAGGTCGTCGAGGCCATGCCCACCCGGATCGGCATGGGGCCGGCGACGATAGCCGTCGCCGCGGGCGTCGACCTGGAGACCGTGCTCTCCTGCCTCGGCGGCCTGGCCGCCGCGGGCTACGTCGAGCGTGTCTCTCAGGGCTGGCGTCTCCGCGCCGATCGTCCTTTCGGTGGATAGCCTTTTCCCCGGGCAGGGAGGCGGGAGGTCTGCCCGGGGAAAAGGCCGCCTCGGCATCCGTCAGGGACGAGCACCGGCGTGCCCATCGGCGATCACCGCTGCGCGGGACGGCCGGCGAGATCCCGGCCGGGCCACAGGGGGAGCAGGCGGACCTGGCCGTGACCGAGGAGGAGCAGGGGGTCGAGATAGGCGCGGTCGCGGAGCAGCCCCCAGTGCAGGCAGGCGGTGGGGCAGTGCCCGGGGACGTCCTGGAGGACGCCGATCACCTCGCCGGTGGCCACCGCCCGCCCGCGTCCCACCGAGGGCTGGACGGGCAGGTAGGTCGTCCGCAGGCCGCCGGAGTGGAGCACGGTCACCACTCCACGGTCCGCGAGTGGGCCCGCGTAGCCGACCGTTCCGGCTCCCGCGGCACGCACCTCGGCTCCGGGCGACGCGGCGAGGTCGGTGCCCCTGTGGCCGGCCAGCCACGGCTGCGCCGGTGGCGCGAACCCTCTGAGCACCCGTGGTCGCCCGGCGAGCGGCCATCCCCAGAGTGGAGGTGGAGAGGGGGCGGGCGCCTCGCCCGGACGCGTCGCCCCCGCCATGCCGAGTGCGGCCCCGCGGCCGGTTTCTCCGCCGGGGGATGCGAGAGGGGTCGCGTGGTGGGCGCCGGCTGCGGGAGTGGCCAGGATCAGCGAGCAGAGCACGGCTCGCAGTCCGATGGCGGAGAAGGGTCTCATGCCTGCGAGCATGCGGACCAGCGGTGCGGCGGATATGGGCCGAACCGGATTCTGTGGATAGGCGGCCGAGGGTGTGGAGGGATCGCGTGGCCGGAGAACGTATTCGCGAGCTGGCGGCCGAGGCGGGGGTCGAGCTGCCGCCGGTACGGGTGACCGGGGATGATCCGGTGCTGCCTTCCGTTTTCCGGGTGGGCGCCGCCGCCGCCGTCGCCGTCGGAGCCGCCACCGCGGCGGCCGCGGCGCTCGGGGGAGGCGGGCGTGAGGCGGCGGTGGACGTACGGGAGGCGGCAGCGGCCTTCAGGGACGAGCGTCACTTCAGGATCGACGGAGTCGCCGGGGAGCTGTGGGCCCCTCTCTCGGGTGACTACCGCGCCGCCGATGGCTGGGTCCGGTTGCACTGCAACTTCGATCACCACCGGGACGCGGCTCTCGCGGCGCTGGGACTTCCCCCGGCCGCGGGCAGGGACGCCGTCGTGCGCGCCTGCGCCGGCCGGGCCGCCGTCGAGGTCGAGGAGTCGGTGACGGCCGCGGGAGGATGCGCCGCGGCCATGCGCAGCCGTGCCGAATGGCGCGAGCACCCCCAGGCCCGCCAGGTCGCCAGGTCGCCGCTCGTCGGCCTGACCCGGTTCGGAGACTCCGGCGGTGGGCGGACCCGTGCCCCGAGGAGGGGAGGAGGGCGGCCGCTGGACGGGGTTCGGGTGCTCGACCTGGCCAGGGTGATCGCGGGGCCGGTGGCGACACGCACGCTGGCGGCCCACGGCGCCCAGGTGCTCAGGGTGGGCGCCGGGCACCTTCCCGAGGTGCCGGGGCTGGTGATCGGCACCGCGTTCGGCAAGCGGTCCTGTCACCTCGACCTGAGGACGACGGCCGGGAGCGCCGCGCTGCGCGACCTGGTGGCCGGGGCGGACGTGCTCGTGCAGTCCTACCGGCCGGGGGCTCTCCAATCGCTGGGGTTCGGCCCCGGGGAACTGGCGGCGATCAGGCCGGGGATCGTCTGCGTGGACGTCTCGGCGTACGGGGGAGGCGGGCCGTGGGCGCTCCGGCGCGGGTTCGACAGCCTGGTGCAGATGGCGTGCGGCATCGCGCACGAGGGTGGTGACGGATCGCGGCCGCATCCGCTTCCCGCCCAGGTCCTCGACCACGCCACCGGCTACCTGGCCGCTTTCGGGGCGATGGCCGCCCTGCTCCGCCGGTCCGCCGAGGGAGGCTCCTGGAGGGTTGAGCTCTCCCTGGCGGGGACCGCGCGATGGCTGGACGGCCTCGGCCGGATCGACGGCGCGGCCACCCCGGAGCCGGACGTCACCGATCTGATCGAGGAGATGGACAGCGCCTTCGGCCGCCTGACCTATCTCCGGCCCCCCGGCACCGTCGGTGGCGTCTCGCCGTACTGGTCGAGCCCGCCTCCGGAGAACGGCGAGCACCCGCCCGCCTGGTGGTGAGGTGGCCGCGCGGGGCATCGCGATCACCGTGTCGAAGTGCCGGCGGAGTGGCGGAGTGGGGAGAGGCCGATCCAGGCGATCGTGGTCAGCACCCCGGCCGCGGAGATCCACAGCACCGGGCGGAGCCCCAGCAGCTCGCCGAGCAGGCCACCGGCCAGGCTGCCGAGGGTGAGGACGCCCTGGATCATGAAGGACATCGTGGCGTTGACCCGGCCGCGCAGTTCGGCGGGGGTCTCGCGCAGGGTGATGGCGCCCATGCAGACGGAGAAGGCCACGATGGCCATGCCGGAGGTCACCGCGGTGGCGGACATGAGCAGGAGGCTGCGCCACGCCGGGCCGCCGGCGAGCGCCGCGACCGCGTAGTCGACGGGGAAGAGCAGGGTGGCGCAGAGCAGCATCCGGTTCTCACCGAACCGTCTGGTCAGGCGTGGCACCACGGCGGCACCGAGCAGGCCGCCGATGCCGAAGCAGGCGGTGATCGCGCCGACCAGGCCCCCGGGCAGGTCGAGCACGTTGAGCGCGTAGATCACGAACAGCGCCATGTACACGCCGCCGAAGAAGTTGATCGTCACCCCGCTGCCGCAGAGCGCGCGGAGCGCCGGGTGCCGGGCCACGGTGCCCAGGCCCTCGCGGATCTCGGTCCACATGCCGCGCGGGGGAGCGGGGGTGTGGGTTTCCGGCGCGGTGATCCTCCGGATCAGGAACGCCGAGAGCAGGAAGGACAGCGCGTCGACCAGGATCGCGAACGGCGCGGTGATCAGCTGGACGAGCAGCCCGGCGAGGCCGGGGCCGCCGACGCTCGCCACGGCGAAGGCCGACTGGAAACCCGCGAGCGCCTCGGTCCGCTGACTCTCGTGGACCACGGTGGCCAGGTGCGGGAAGTTGACCGCCCTGAAGATCACTGAGCAGGTGCCGACCACGAACGCCACCGCGATCAGCCACGGCACGGTCAGCAGCCCGGTGATCCAGGCCGCCGGGACGGTGGCCATGGCGGCGGCCGAGACCAGGTCGCAGGCGATCATGACCGGCCGGTGCCGCCTCAGCCGGTCGGCGAGGGCGCCCGCCTGGAGGCCGATCAGCAGGTAGGGCAGCGAGGTCACGGCGGTGAGCACGCCCATCTGGGTGGGGGAGGCGCCGAGCAGGACGGCGGCGGTGAGCGGCACCGCCAGCCGGGAGACCTCGGCGCCGGTCTCGGTGACGGCACGGGCGGAGAGCAGGAGCCGGTAGTCGCGCTGCCTCCTGAGCGGCACCGGCTGGAACACGGAGGTCACGTCGCCCTACGGAAACTGTGAAGGGAATGCTTCATAATTGTGAAGGTAGTCCTTCATAGTTATGAAGGCAATGTTTCATATTTGGAGTGGGTACGGTCTGCACATGACCGAGGTACGGAAGCACAGGTTCCTCACCGATCCCATGGCGATGCGCGCGCTGGCCCACCCCGCGCGGCTCGCGATCCTGAACCGGCTCCACGCCGAGGGGCCCTGCACCGCGACCGAGGTCGCCGAGGTCGTCGGGGTCACACCGAGCGCGGCCAGCTACCACCTGCGCATGCTCGCCAAGTACGGCTTCGTCGAGGACGCGCCCGCGCGCGGCGACGGCAGGGAGCGGCTGTGGCGCTCCAGCCCCGTAGGCATGAGCGTCAATCGTGACCCGGAGGACAGTCCGGATGTGCGCAGTGCCAAGGACTTCCTGATCAAGGCCCTACGGGACCAGGCGGCGGACGAGGTGACCCGGGCCATGGAGAACCTGGAGCGGGAGTCCCGGGAGTGGCGCGAGGCCACGGTGTTCAACCGCGCCGTCCTGCTGGTCGACGCCGATGAGCTGAGGCGGCTGAACGAGCAGATCGATGAGCTGCTCGCCCCCTACAAGACCACCGTCAGAGACCGGGCGGACGCTCCGTCCGGGGCTCGGATCGCCGAGGCGCAGATCAATCTCTTTCCTCGGGCTCGACGCCGGCCACACGGCCTCCCCCGTGACGCGTAAGGGGCGCTTGACGACCGAAGGTCAGGGAGAGGCCCGGTTACGGGTACAATTTTTGGTGGCCCATTCGTCATGGGCCGACTTCGCATGCCTCGTCAAGAGCCAAGATCCCTCGGTCCGGGTGAGAGCCCGGCTGGATCCGGTTCGGGGCATCAGGGCGACAGCCGCAGGTTGTCGCGGCCAACCGAGAACAGCGCCCAGAGATGGGCGCCCCGATCTGGAGGACAATCAATGTCCACCCCCGTCGTCACCATGCGACAGCTGCTCGAAAGCGGCGTGCACTTCGGCCACCAGACCCGTCGCTGGAACCCGAAGATGAAGCGCTTCATCTTCACTGAGCGCAACGGCATCTACATCATCGACCTGCAGAAGTCGCTGGCCTTCATCGACAGGGCCTACGACTTCGTCAAGGAGACCGTCGCGCACGGCGGCACGATCATGTTCATCGGCACGAAGAAGCAGGCCCAGGAGGCCATCGCCGAGCAGGCCGCCCGCGTCGGCATGCCGTACGTCAACCAGCGCTGGCTGGGCGGCATGCTCACCAACTTCTCCACCGTGCACAAGAGGCTCCAGCGCCTGAAGGAGCTGGAGGAGCTCGACTTCGACAACGTGGCCGCCTCGGGGCTCACGAAGAAGGAGCTCCTCATGCGCCGTCGTGAGAAGGAGAAGCTCGAGCGCACCCTCGGCGGAATCCGGGACATGTCCCGGATTCCCAGCGCCGTGTGGGTCGTCGACACCAAGAAGGAGCACATCGGGATCAGCGAGGCTCGCAAGCTTCACATCCCGGTCGTGGCCATCCTCGACACCAACTGTGACCCCGACGAGGTCGACTACCCGATCCCGGGTAACGACGACGCCATCCGCGCCGTCGGCCTGCTGACCCGCGTCGTCGCCGACGCCGTCGCCGCCGGTCTCATGGCCCGCGCCGGTGCGGGCCGTGGTGGCGACGACAAGCCGGCCGTCGCCGGTGGCGCCGAGCCGCTGGCCGAGTGGGAGCCGACGGCCGGTGGCAACAGGACTGCGCTCGCAAGGCTCTTTTCGCGTTTCAGGTCGCCGAGCACGCCGATGACGGTGT